>NZ_JBHWIE010000014.1:0-70358 GCF_042732085.1 Actinosynnema sp. NPDC059797 | reverse complement strand
GGGTTCGTCGGCACCGCGGCGCCGGTCGTGTCAACGGCCGTCATGCGCTCGTCAGCCGGCCAGCGTCTTCGACAGCGCGGCGTTGGCGTCCGAGGCGGCCTGGTCCAGCGGCTTCGCGCCGGTCAGGTACGCGGTCAGCATGTCCTTCAGCGGGTTCTGACCAGCCTCGACCGCGGCCCACGCCGGCGTGGTCGGGGTGACCTTGCCGCCCGGGGCGGACTCGGCCAGCGCCTTGCCCAGCGGGTTGGTCGCCAGCTTCTGGGTGTCGGTCGAGGTGCCCGGCACCGAGCCGCCCTCGGCCAGCATGTCCTGGTACTTCTTGCTGCTCAGCAGCTTCAGGTACGCCTTGGCCAGGTCGGGGTTCTGCGAGCCGGCCGGGATGGCCAGGTTCGAGCCGCCCAGGAACACCGGCGCGGCCTTGCCCGCGGTCTTCGACGGGATCGGGAACGCGGCGGTCTTGCTCTCCAGGTCCGGGTTGGCCTTCACGGCGCCCGCCAGCTCCCACGGCAGGCCGATCATCATGCCGACCTTGCCCGTGCCGAAGACCTCCATCTGCTGCGGCGTGGCCTCGTCGGCGTCCTTCGGGGCCTTCGTGCCCGAGACGTCGACCAGCTTCTTGTAGAACTCCACGCCCGCCTTGGCCTGCGGGGTGTCGAGGGCGCCGGCCCACGCCGAGCCCTGCGGCTTGGCCACGTCGCCGCCCTCGTCCCAGATGAACGACAGCAGCGCGTACCAGGACTGGCCCGGCAGGTACAGCGGCTGGAAGTCGGGGTCGGAGGCGTTGGCGGCCTTCAGCTTCTCGATCGCGGCGACCCACTCGTCACGGGAGGTCGGCGGGCTCGCGATGCCGGCCGCCTCGAACAGGTCGGTCCGGTAGATGACCGTGCGGTTGGCGGCGTAGAACGGCATGCCGTACTGCTTGTCGTCCCAGGTCAGCGAGTCCTTCAGACCGCCGAGCCACTGGTCGCCGTTGAGGTCGTTGACGTCCCCGGACAGGTCGTACAGGGTCTCCTCGGCCGCGAACTTCGCCGTCTGGGTGTTGCCCAGCTCGATCACGTCCGGCGGGTTGTTGCTGGTCAGAGCGGTGGTCAGCTTCTCCTGGATGCCGTTCCACTTCTGGATCTCGTACTTGACGGTGACGCCGGGGTTGGAGTCCTCGAACTCCTTGTTCAGCGCGTCGGTCAGGGTGGTCGGCGCGGAGCCGTCCATCAACCAGACCGTCAGCGTCTTGGGTGCGCCGGGGTCCCCGCCGGCGTTGTCGGAGCTCGTGCCGCACCCGGCCACGGCCACCGACAGCGCGGCGGCACTCACGGCCAGTCCTCTCCAGCCCTTCACGTCTGCGCCCTTTCCCAATGCCCGGTCCGAACGACCGGAACGCCCTAAGTGGTGTAGACCAATGCGGCCTAGAGTGTGCCTCGCCACAGGGCATGTCAAGGACGTTGCTGGACCGTTGCAAAGTCATCGGGTCAATTTCACGGGGCATGTCGGGGGTTCGGGTCCACGATCCGAGGTGGACAGGGCATCCTGTCCTTGGGAGCGCTGTGCACGAGGACATCGTGTTGTAAGCACTGGCAAGGTCGAGGAGGAAGCATGCTCGAAACGAGCCCGGCAACCGGCGTGGACGCCAGGTCACGCGCGCAGCGCGAGCCGAAGTACTGGGGACTCAAGCGGCACCTGCTCGACCTGCTGCGCGCGCTGCCGCCGGGTTCGCCGATCCCGACCGAGCGGTCGCTGGCCGCGGAGTTCGACGTGTCCCGCACGACGGTCCGGCAAGCGCTTGCCGAGCTGACCGTCGAGGGCCGGCTGCTGCGCGTCCAGGGCAAGGGCACCTTCGCCGCCGAGCCCAAGGTGGCGCAGCGGCTCCAGCTGTCCTCGTACACAGAGGACATGAAGGCCCAGGGGCGGCAGCCGTCGTCGAAGCTGATCGAGGCGTCCGAGATGCCCGCCGAGGCCGAGCTGGCCCGGCTGCTGGGCGTGCGGGCGGGCGCGAAGGTGCTCCGCCTGCACCGGCTCCGGCTGGCCGACGGCGAGCCGATGGCGATCGAGACCACCCACCTGGCCCTGGGCCGGTTCCGCGGCCTGCGCCGCTACCTGGCCCCCGGCGCCTCCCTCTACCAGGTGCTGCGCGAGCGCTTCGGCGTCGAGATGGGGCACGCGGAGGAGACCATCGAGACGGCCCTGGCCTCCCCGGAGGAGGCCGAGCTGCTGGGCGCCGACATCGGTCTGCCGATGCTCCTGCTCTCCCGGCACTCGTTCGACACGGAGGGCAACCCCGTCGAGTGGGTGCGCTCGGTCTACCGGGGCGACCGCTACAAGTTCGTCGCCACCCTGAACCGCCCCGCCGGCTGACCCAGACCTCCCACCTCTCCCCCTTCCACCCACCCCTCACCCCCTCCCCACACCCCCACCCCACCGCACCCCTCCGATGACCCGCGCGTGTCCTCCACCCGGACATCGCGTGTCCTCCACTCCGGCACCACGAGTCGACCGCTCCGGGACCACCGAGTTCCGCGTTCGGCTGCCGCGCGTGTCCCGAGCGGTCGACACGGTGGGGCTGAGTGGAGGACACGCGATGTCCCAGTGGAGGACACGCGATGCCGGAGTGGAGGACACGCGGGTCAGGTGAGGAGGGGGAGGAGGGTGGTCGGGTCGACGTTGCCGCCGGAGAGGACGGCGGCGGTGCGCGGGGTCGGGGAGGCCAGGTAGGCGGCCAGGGTGACCGCGCCGCTGGGTTCGACGACCAGGCGCGAGCCGAAGGCCAGCCGGCGGACCGCGGCGGCGATGGCGTCCTCGGGGACGGTGACCACGTCGTCCACGTGGGCGAGGATGTGGGCGAAGGTCAGGGGCGAGGGCTCGGCCCGCAGGCCGTCGGCGATCGTGCGGGACCGGTCGGCCGCCGGCCAGGAGGTCAGGGTCCGGGCGCGGAAGGACGCCGCGGTGTCGCCGGCCAGTTCGGGTTCGACGCCGATGACGCGGGTGGCGGGGCTCAGGGCCTTCACCGCCGCGGCGACGCCCGAGATCAGGCCGCCGCCGCTCACCGGGACCAGGACGGTGGCCACGTCCGGCAGGTCGGCGACCAGCTCCAGGCCGATGGTGCCCTGACCGGCGATCACGTCGGGGTGGTCGAACGGCGGCACGAGGGTCGCGCCCAGCGACGCCGCCAGCTCGTGCGCCCGCGACTCGCGCTCGACCACGGGCACCTCCACCACCTCGGCGCCGTGCGAAAGGGTCGCCTCCACCTTGACCCGCGGCGTCGTGTCGGGCACCACGACCGTCGCGGGCACGCCGAACAGCTTCGCCGCGTAGGCCACGGCCTGCGCGTGGTTGCCGCTGGAGTAGGCCACCACCCCGCGCGCCCGCACGTCCTCCGGCAGGCGGGCCAGCGCGTGGTACGCGCCGCGCACCTTGAACGCGCCGACGGGCTGGAGGCTCTCCGGCTTGAGCCACAGCCCTTCGTCGAACCTGAGCAGCGGGGTGCGGACCACGGCGGGCGCGATCAGGGCGGCCGCGGCGCGGATGTCGGCGAGCGTGACGAGTTCCATGCCGACGATCCTCACCCCGGCGGCGGCTTCCGGTTGCGCCGGTGGTCACCGGAACTCCTTCGGCCTCACCCGCTTGGAGCAACAGCATTCACACGTATGGGCAGCCGATCACCGAATCCTTTACTTCTGGCAAAACCGCCCGAATCGGTGATCGAATAACTACCTTGAGTGAGAGTTAACTGTCAAACGCTACACAGCGCAGTCGTATCGGCGTGGGCTGTGACACACTTCCCCCTCGGATGGCCTGAACCGTAATAGGTAACAGGGTCATAACGTCGCTCGAACGGGCGAGTACTGGTCGGTAGCGACCGGGAAGGAGGGGTCGTGCGGAACAGCTGGACCCCGCTCGTCGCGTTCGCGAGCCAGGTTCCGGGGGGCGACCCGAGGGTCGCGGCCCCGCTTCCGGAGACCGGCCCGGAGGCCGGGAACCGACGTCCGGAGGCCGGCCCGGAGGTCGGGAGCCGACGTCGGGAGACCGGTCCGGGGGTCGGGGGTCGACTTCGGAGGACCGGCCCGGAGGTCGGGCGGAGAACTGGAACCGGCGGAACAACCGGGAAGAGGAGTGGAGGGGTGGGGCGACCCCTGCCGCCGCCCCACCACCCGTCCCCCTAGAGCCCCCGAGAGCGGTCCCTGCAACCAGGCTCTCGGGTTCCCTGCACCCGAAGATGAGGGAGACGCCTAATGAACCGCACGAGTGCGGTCCGCCTCGCCACGGCAACCCTGCTCGCCGTGGGCTCGGCTACAGCACTAAGCGTACCGGCGATCGCGGCGCCGTCCGCCCCCTATGCGCAAAGCCCCTCCGACACGGAGAGCTACCCTGCCGAGTTGCTCCAGGCAGCGCAGCGTGACCTCGGCTTGTCGGCCGAGCAGGTGACCGCCCGTTTGGCGAGTGACACTCGGGCGGGTGAGATCGAATCGGCCGCGAAGTCGGCGGTCGGCAGCGCCTACGCGGGCTCGTGGATCAACCCCGCCACGGGCAAGCTGGTCGTGGCGGTGACCGACGCCGCGAAGGCGGACGCGGCCCGCGCCGCGGGCGCCGACGTCCGGCGCGTCGCCTTCTCGCACCAGCAGCTGACCGGCGCGAAGGCCACCCTCGACGGCCTGGCCTCCGCGCCGAAGTCCATCACGAGCTGGCGGGTCGACGAGCAGACCAACTCGGTCGTCGTCGAGGTCAACCGCGACCAGCGCGACGCGGCGGCCGAGGCGTTCCTGGCCAAGGCCAAGTCCGTCAGCCCGTCGGTGCGGGTGGTCGAGGTCGCCGAGTCCCCGACGACCCTGTACGACACCCGCGGCGGCGACGCCTACTACATCGGCTCCGGCCGGTGCTCGGTCGGCTTCGCGGTGACCGGCGGCTTCGTGACCGCGGGCCACTGCGGCCGCACGGGCAACGCGACGACCGGCTTCAACCGCGTCTCGCAGGGCACGTTCGCGGGCTCGTCGTTCCCGGGCAACGACTACGCCTGGGTGCGCACGAACTCCAACTGGACCTCGCGCCCGTGGGTGAACCGCTACAACGGCTCCAACGTCACCGTGACCGGCTCCACCTCGGCGGCGGTCGGCGCGGCGATCTGTCGCTCCGGCTCGACCACCGGCTGGCGCTGCGGCACCGTCCAGGCCAAGAACTCGACGGTGAACTACCCGCAGGGCACGGTGTCCGGCCTGACCCGCACGAACGCCTGCGCGGAGCCCGGTGACTCGGGCGGCTCGTGGGTGGCGGGCTCCGGCTACAGCCAGGCCCAGGGCGTGACCTCCGGCGGTTCGGGCAACTGCTCCTCCGGCGGCACGACCTACTTCCAGCCGGTCGGCGAGATCCTCAGCGCCTACGGCCTGAGCCTCACCCGGGGCTGACCGACGCGCGCGCGGCCCGGCCGCGCACCGCTCCAGGGCGAACACCCCCGGCCGCAGCTCTCCCGCGGCCGGGGGTGTTCCCTGTCCGAGGCCGAACCGGCGGGGCCGGGCCGAACCGGGAGGGCCGAACCGGGAGGGCCGAACCGGGAGGGCCGGGCTAGGAGAACTGCACCGACCGCTTGGACAGCCCGTACCAGAAGCCCTCGACGGTCGTGGTGGCCTCCTGCGCGCCGCTCGCGCCGAGGGACACGAACAGCGGCGCGAAGTGCTCGGTGCGCGGGTGCGCGACGACGGCCGCGGGCGCCTTGTGCCGGAAGTCCAGCAGCGCGTCCACGTCGCCCGCCGCCAGCGCCCGCCCGGCCCAGTCGTCGAACTCCGCCGACCACGACGGCGGCCGGTAGTCGGGCCCGGTGGACATGTCCACGCAGCTCAGGTTGTGGGTCATGAACCCGCTGCCGACGATCAGCACGCCCTGCTCGCGCAGCGGCGCGAGCCGCCGGCCCACCTCGAACAGCTCGCGGGGGTCCAGGCTCGGCAGGGACATCTGGAGCACCGGCACATCGGCGTCGGGGAACATCTCCTTCAGTGGCACGTAGGCGCCGTGGTCCAGGCCCCGCGCCTCGTCGTGCGCGACGGGCCGGTCGAGCAGGCCGGCCACCGCCCGCGCCAGCCCCGGCGCGCCGGGCGCGGGGTAGGTGACCTCGTAGTACCGCTGCGGGAAGCCCCAGAAGTCGTAGGTCAGCGGCACGGTGGTGGTCGCGCCCAGGGTGAGCGGGTCGTCCTCCCAGTGCGCGGAGACCACGAGGACGGACTCCGGGCGCGGCAGCGTCGCGGACCACGACCTCAGCTCGCCGGTCCACCGTTCGTCGTCGGCCAGCGGGGGAGCCCCGTGGCCCAGGTACAGCACGGGCATCACGTCGACGACTGTACGCCTTCTAGTTGAAATTTCAACCAAGCTGCGGCGTCGCGGGGGTCCTCGGCGTCGGTGATCGCCCGCACGACCACCACCCGCGTCGCGCCCGCGCCCAGCACCTCGGGCAGCCGCTCCCGGTCGATGCCGCCGATCGCGAACCACGGCCGGTCGGTCGTGCCCGCGGTGGCGCGCACCAGGTCCAGGCCCGGCGCGGGCCGCCCCGGCTTGGTCGGCGTCGGCCAGCACGGCCCGGTGCAGAAGTAGTCCACGCCCGGTTCGACCGCCGCCGCCCGCGCCTGCGCCACGTCGTGCGTGGAGCGGCCGATCACCACGTCGTCGCCGACGACGCGGCGGGCGAGGGGCACCGGCAGGTCGTCCTGGCCCAGGTGCAGCACGTCGGCGTCCACGGCGAGCGCCACGTCGGCCCGGTCGTTGACCGCGAGCAGCGCGCCGTGCCGGGCGCACGCCTCGGCCAGCACCTCCAGGGCCGCGATCTCCTGCCTGGCCTCCAGGCCCTTGTCGCGCAGTTGGACGACGTCGACGCCGCCCGCGAGCGCGGCGTCGGCGAACTCCGCGAGGTCGGGCCGGTCGGGCGTGCAGAGGTAGAGCCGCGCGTCGGCGAGCCGCCGCCTGATCTGTACTCCGTCGAGTCCTGGCACGGCCGCACGGTAACGGCCGCGGCGTTCCGTGCGCTACGGTGGAGGTGGTCCGCACGGGAGCCCGGAGATCACCGGGCTGAGAGGGAGCGTGGTTCGCTCCGACCGTCGAACCTGATCCGGGTCATGCCGGCGCAGGGAGCGTGAGTGCCTTTGACAACGCGGGTGACCGTCCTGGGTGGCGGTGTGATCGGCCTGTCCGTCGCGTGGTTCGCGGCGCGCGGCGGGTTCGGGGTGGAGGTCGTCGACCACGGCTCGCCGCACGGCGGTTCGCGGGTGGCGGGTGGCATGCTGGCGCCGGTCACCGAGGCGTGGCCGGGCGACGAGGAGGTGCTGCGCCTCGGCGTCGAGTCGCTGGCCCTGTGGCCGGATTTCGCCCGCGACCTGGGCGTGGAGCTGTCCCCGGCGGGCACGCTGGCGGTGGCGGTGGACCGGGCGGACGCCGGGGTGCTGGACCAGCTGTGCGCCTACCTGGGCACGGTGGGCCGGTCGGCCCGGCGGCTGACCGGCCGCGAGCTGCGGGCGCTGGAGCCGGGTCTGGGCGCGGTCCGGAGTGGACTGTCGGTGCCGGGCGACGTGGCCGTGGACAACCGGGAGCTGCTGCGCGCGCTGCGCGGCGCGTGCGAGCTGAACGGGGTGCGCTTCTCCCCGGAGCCGGGCGAGGCGGACGTGACGGTCATCGCGGCCGGCGCGTGGAGCCGCGACCTGCACCCGGCGCTGCGGTCCGTGATCCGCCCGGTCAAGGGGGAGATCCTGCGGTTGGCGGCCCGGCCGGGCGCGTTGCCGCCGCCCCGGCACACGATCCGCGCGCACGTGTCCGGCCGCCCGGTCTACCTGGTGCCGCGCCGGGACGGCTTCGTGCTGGGCGCCACCCAGTACGAGGCGGGCTTCGACGGCGACGTGACCGTCGGCGGGGTGCGCGACCTGCTGCGCGACGCCGAGGTGGTGTGGCCGGGCATCGCCGAGTACGCGCTGGTCGAGGCCGCCGCCGGGTTCCGCGCGGGCAGCCCCGACAACGCGCCGGTGATCGGCTGGCTGGAACCCGGCGTGCTGGCCGCCACCGGGCACCACCGCAACGGCCTGCTGCTCGCGCCGGTGACGGCGCGGCGCGTGGTCGCCCTGCTCCGCGAAGGAGGAAACAATTGCTGAAGGCCAAGGTCAACGGTGTGGAGCGCGAGCTGGCCGACGGTGCGACCGTCGAGGCCGTGCTGGCGCTGCTCGGCGCCCCCGCGAGCGGGGTGGCGGTCGCGGTGGACGGCGAGGTCGTGCCGCGCGCGGCGTGGGGGACGACCGCGGTGCCGGAGGGCGCCGTGGTCGAGGTGCTGACCGCGGTGCAGGGAGGCTGACGTGGACGACCCCTTGGTGATCGCGGGCCGGGAGTTCGGCTCGCGCCTGGTGATGGGCACCGGCGGCGCGGCGAACCTGGCGGTGCTGGAACGGGCCCTGGTGGCGTCCGGCACGGAGCTGACCACGGTGGCCATGCGGCGCCTGGACGCGGGCGGCGGCGGGGTGCTGGAGCTGCTGTCGCGGCTGGGCATCGAGGCGCTGCCGAACACGGCGGGCTGCCGCACCGCGGCGGAGGCGGTGCTGACCGCCCGGCTGGCGCGGGAGGCGCTGGGCACCGACTGGGTGAAGCTGGAGGTCCACGCGGACGACCGGACGCTGCTGCCGGACCCGGTGGAGCTGCTGGACGCGGCCGAGCGGCTGGTGGACGACGGTTTCACGGTGCTGCCCTACACCAACGACGACCCGGTGCTGGCGCTGCGCCTGGAGCAGCTGGGCTGCGCCGCGGTGATGCCGCTGGGCTCGCCGATCGGCACCGGCCTGGGCATCCGCAACCCGCACAACATCGAGCTGATCGTGGCGCGGGCGTCGGTGCCGGTGGTGCTGGACGCGGGCGTCGGCACGGCGTCGGACGCGGCGCTGGCCATGGAGCTGGGCTGTTCGGCGGTGCTGCTGGCGACCGCGGTGACCAGGGCGCAGGACCCCGAGCGGATGGCGGCGGCGATGCGCGCGGGCGTGGAGGCCGGTCGGCTGGCGCGGTCGGCGGGGCGCATCCCCAAGCGGTTCTGGGCGCACGCGTCGAGTCCTGCGGTGGGGTGATTGCCCGGCACGGCATGATGGGTGCTTCCATCGCCGCCTGCCCGAGGAGGACCCTCCCGTGACCGCCGACCAGGTCGAGGACGCCACCGCCCGGCTGTACCTCGCGATCGGCAGGCTCTCCAGGCTGCTGCGCCGCACCGGTTCCCCCGGCCTCGGGCCCGGTGCGGTGTCCGCGCTGGCGACGTTGGCGCGCTGCGGGCCGATGCGGCTGGGCGACCTGGCCGCGAAGGAGGGCGTCGCGCCGCCCACCCTGTCCCGCATCGTGGCGTCCCTGGTGGAGGCGGGCTACGTGCGGCGCGAGCCCGACCCGCAGGACGGGCGCGCGTGGCTGGCGACCCCGACGCCCGAGGGCGAGACCATGGTGTCGGGCGTGCGGTCGGCGCGGGTGCGCGAGCTGCAGCGCCGGATCGAGGAGCTGCCGCCGGAGCACCGCGACGCGCTGGTGGCCGCCCTGCCCGCGCTGGAGGTGCTGGTCGGCGAGGTGGGCTGACCCGGCTGCGGGCAGACCTGGGCGGCCCGACCGGCGTTCCCGCCGCGCGTTCCCGCCACGCGTCCCCGCCGCGCTACCGGCGGCGTTCGGCCTCGGCCTTGAGCGCCCGGTTGAACGCGTCGAACTCGCCCGTCAGCAGGTCCTTGCTCCGCTGGTACACGGAGTCGGCCAGCGGCCCGCTCCACGCCTCCCGGTTGACCAGCCTGGTCGTGCCGGGCGCCACCGCGGTCAGCTCCCAGCGGTGCCGCCCGAAGAACAGTTCGGGGTCGCCCCCCTCCGAGGCGAGCAGCGCGGGCGGTCGCACCGCGGTGATCCGGCCCTCGAACTCGCGTTGCGCGGGTGATCCCCACGCGGCCCTGGTGCGCACCGGCGCGCCCTCGACCGCGCTGCCGGAGACGTACTCGATCAGGTCGTTCCACTCGGGGTAGCGGGCGAAGTCGGTCAGCACGGCCCAGACGCGCTCGACCGGCGCGTCGATGGTGACCTCGGTCCTCAGCTCATTTTCCTGCATGGTCGTGCAGGATAATGGTGGCGCGGCGGCCCGTCACCCGGATAAACCCCGATAAGCTGCGTCCCATCGCCGGGGTCAAGGGTCAGGTGCAGAAGCGGGGCGTCGAGCGGCGCCGCGCGATGGTCGACGCCGCCATCGAGCTGTTCGGGCGGCACGGCTACGCGGCCACCGGCGTGGCGGCCGTCGCGGAGCGCGCCGGCGTGACGCCGTCCGCGGTGATCCACCACTTCGGTTCCAAGGACAACCTGCTCCAGGCCGTGCTGGACGAGTTCGACGCCCGCGCCGCGGCCCGCCTGGGCGCCGTGCCGGAGACCCTGGACGACCTGAAGGCCGCGCTGCTCGCCGACGCCGACCACACGATGCGCCACCGGGGCCTGGCCACCCTGCACGCGGTCCTCCAGGCCGAGCACCTGGCCCGGCCGGGCGGGGTCCGCGAGCGGTTCCTGCGCCGCAACCGGGTCCTGCGGCGGGCGTTCGCCCGGTTCCTCGACGAGGACCGCGCCGCCGAGCTGGTGGCGTTCCTCGAGGGCGCGCTGGTGCTGTGGCTGCTCGACCCGGAGGCGGTGGACCTGCGGGCGCTGTACGGGAACTACCTGCGCCGGCTCTAGAAGCGGTAGCGCAGCATGTGCCCGACGTCCCTGAACCCGGGCAGCCGGGCCATGACCCGCAGCGGCAGCCGGGCCCGCCGCGGCAGCCGGTCGACGCCCGGCATCTCCACGCTGCGCAGCGCGTCCACGCACCGCAGCCCGGGGTGCCACGACTCCACGACCGCCGGGTCGGCCAGGCCCCAGTGCAGCGTCGCGCCCGCCCGCCGCACCGCGGGCACCAGCTTCTGCAGCCTGATCCCCAGCGGCCCGTACGCGTCGAACAGCAGCTCGCCGGAGCCGAACCGCCCGGCGACCCGCCGCACCAGGCCGCGCGCCTCGTCCTCGGTCAAATACATGGACAGGCCCTCGAACACGGCCACGGTCGGCCGGTCCGCGGGCACCTCCGCGAGCCACGCCTCGTCGGTGACCGACGCCGGGACCAGCCGGTAGTCGCCCGGCGGCGGGGCCAGCAGCCGTTCCCGCACGGCCACGACCTCCGGCAGGTCCACGTCGACCCACCGCACGCCGGGGCCGAACGCCACCCGCCGCGCCCGCGTGTCCAGCCCGCACGCCAGGTGCAGCACGGTGGCCTCGCCGACGCGGGCCAGGAACTCCGCGGTCCAGTCGTCCAGCAGCCTGGCGCGCAGCGCCACGCCGGCCGCGGTGCGCTCGTCGATGCCGGTGCGGCGGAAGTCGTACTCGATGCGCGACACCGCCTCGGCCGCCGCGGTGTCACCCAGGAGGGGGCGTGCCGCGCGGGCGTCGAGCGCCCGCGCGTACAGCGTCGCCAACATCGTCGCCGGAGCCCCGGTCAGGTCGACCCTCACACCGCCAAGCTAGCCCTCCAGCCGCCACAGCGGCGACACCGGACCGACGCCGCCGCCCAGCGGGTAGGCGGCGGCCACCGACCGGACGATGAAGTCCTTGCCGAACCGCACCGCCTCCGGCACGGACTCGCCGCGCGCCAGCCGCGAGCAGATCGCCGAGGCCAGCGTGTCACCGCTGCCGTGGGTGTCCGTCACGTCGTAGCGCGGCCCGAGGAACTCGAAGAACTCCTCGCCGTCGTAGAGCACGTCCAGGCACTCCGGGTCGTCCCACAGGTGCCCGCCCTTGACCAGCACCCACCGCGGGCCCATGGCGTGCAGCGCCTCGGCGGCCTTGCGCTGGTCGGCGCGGCTGCGCACGTCCAGGCCGGTGATCAGCCGCACCTCGTCCAGGTTCGGCGTGACCAGGGTGGCCCGCGGGAACAGCAGGGTCCGCAGCGCGTGCAGCGCGTCGTCGGCGAGCAGCTGCTGGCCGTGCATCGACGCCGCCACCGGGTCCACCACGAACGGGCCCACGTCGACCCGGTCCAGCGCGCCCGCCACGGCCTCGATGATCGCCGCCGACGCGAGCATCCCGGTCTTGGCCGCGTTCACGCCGATGTCGGTGGCCACCGCCTCGATCTGGGCGGCCACCACCTCCGGCGGGATCTCGGTGTACCCGGTGACGCCCAGCGAGTTCTGCACGGTCACCGCGGTGACCGCCGTCATGCCGTGCACGCCGCACGCGAACAGCGTCCGCAGGTCGGCCTGGAGGCCCGCGCCGCCGCCGGAGTCGGACCCGGCGATCGTGAGGACCCTCGGCGGCGTCGCGGCCATCGGTCGACCTCCCATCAGTCCACTACCGGCAGGTACACCTTGCCGCCGTGGTCGGTGAACTCGTGCGACTTCTCCTCCAGGCCCGCCTCGATCGCCTCCACGGTGGACAGGCCGCGCTCCTCGGCGTACCGGCGGACGTCCTGGGTGATCTTCATGGAGCAGAACTTCGGCCCGCACATCGAGCAGAAGTGCGCGGTCTTCGCGGGCGCGGCGGGCAGCGTCTCGTCGTGGAACGACCGCGCGGTGTCGGGGTCCAGCGACAGGTTGAACTGGTCCTCCCACCGGAACTCGAACCGCGCCCGGGACAGCGCGTCGTCCCACTCCTGCGCCCCGGGGTGGCCCTTGGCCAGGTCGGCGCTGTGCGCGGCGATCTTGTAGGTGATCACGCCGGTCTTCACGTCGTCCCGGTTGGGCAGGCCCAGGTGCTCCTTCGGGGTGACGTAGCACAGCATCGCGGTGCCCAGCCAGCCGATCTGCGCCGCCCCGATCGCCGAGGTGATGTGGTCGTAGGCGGGCGCGATGTCGGTGGCCAGCGGCCCGAGGGTGTAGAACGGCGCCTCGCCGCACCACTCCTCCTCCAGCCGCACGTTCTCCGCGATCTTGTGCATCGGCACGTGGCCGGGTCCCTCGATCATCACCTGCACGTCGCGGGCCCGCGCGACGTGCGTCAGCTCGCCCAGCGTGCGCAGCTCGGCGAACTGGGCCTCGTCGTTGGCGTCCGCGATCGACCCCGGCCGCAGGCCGTCGCCCAGCGAGAACGTCACGTCGTAGGCGCGCAGGATGTCGCACAGCTCCTCGAAGTGCGTGTAGAGGAAGCTCTCCCGGTGGTGCGCCAGGCACCACGCGGCCATGATCGACCCGCCGCGCGAGACGATGCCGGTCACCCGCTTCGCGGTCAGCGGCACGTACCGCAGCAGCACGCCCGCGTGCACCGTCATGTAGTCGACGCCCTGCTCGGCCTGCTCGACTACCGTGTCGCGGTAGACCTCCCACGACAGCTTCGCCGGGTCGCCGTCGACCTTCTCCAGCGCCTGGTAGATCGGCACGGTGCCGACCGGGACCGGCGAGTTGCGCAGGAGCCACTCGCGCGTCTCGTGGATCCGCTTGCCGGTGGACAGGTCCATGATCGTGTCCGCGCCCCAGCGCGTCGCCCACACCATCTTCTCCACCTCCTCCTCGATCGAGGAGGTCACCGCGGAGTTGCCGATGTTGGCGTTGATCTTGACCAGGAACTTCTTGCCGATGATCATCGGCTCGGACTCGGGGTGGTTGCGGTTCGCCGGGATGACCGCCCGCCCGCTCGCCACCTCGTCCCGGACGAACTCGGGGCTCATGCCCTCCCGCACCGCGATGAACCGCATCTCCGGCGTGACGACGCCCGCCCTCGCGTACGCCAGCTGGGTCACCGCCCCGTTCACCGGCTCCCGGCCCGCCACCCAGTCCGCCCGCAACCTCGGAAGTCCACTGTGGACGTCGATGGTCGCCGACCCGTCGGTGTACGGCCCGGAAGTGTCGTACAGGTCAACGTGCTCCCCGTTGGTCAGCCCCACCCTGCGGAAGGGGACCCTGATGCCCTCGCCCGCGTCCCGGTGCACCTTGCTCGACCCCGAGATGGGTCCGGTGGTGACGCTGGGCTTGACCGAACGGTCGTCGAGTGCCGTCACGACATTTCCTCCCTACGCCGGCATTACCCGGTCAGGTTCCGGCGGTCGGCGGCGCCAGGTGTTCAGCCGCCCTCTCAGCCCGCTGTGGCGCGAGCTCCCGCGTGTGTTGAGTTGTCCGACCGACCATAGCCACGCCCCCGCGCCGATGCCAAGGTGCGGATGCCAACGGCAGCCGTTTGCGCGTACCTTTCTCCGCGTGGCTGATCACCAGCCGTTCCCGCCCGGCGCGCGGCGCGTGGCGCGCCCCGCCGCGGTCTCGCCGTGCCCGTCGTGCGGCGACCTGGCGGGCCGCGGCTACCCCGGGTGCCGGTTCTGCGCCGAGCTGGTGGACCAGTACTGGCTGCTCGACTGGCAGGAGCTGCTGGCCGCCGAACAGCTCACCGAGGGCGGCGCGGGCGAGCGCGAACTCGCCGAGCTGGTCCTCGCCGACGAGGTCGGCAGGCACCCGTGGACGTGCACCGACTGGGCGATGACCCTGGTCGCCTGCTCCCAGTGCGGCGACGAGCTGGGCACCGGCCCGACCGACTGCTGGCGCTGCGCCGTGGCCGACGGCCTGCGCTGGTCGTGGGACCACGCCGGCTACCCGGGCGCCATGACCGCCGGCGAGCACGTGCTGCGCGTGGCCAGGGCCGCCCTGCGCGCACCGCACCGGCGGCGCGCCGCCGTCGTCCGCGCCTGGCGGCTGCTCATGCCGTTCCTGCTGGCCGGCGACCTGCCCACGGTCGGCCAGCTGCGGCGCGTCCGGGCCGCGGTCATCGCCGGCGACTACGCCGAACTGGCGGCCTGCGCCAGCCACCTCGAGCTGACCTCGTTCCCCGAGCTGCCGTGGCGGCGGCCCGAGCGCCCGACCCGCCCCGAGCACCGGCCGAAACCCGACCGGGACGACGCCGACCGGGCGCTCCGGGACCGGGTGCGCACGGTCTCCGACCACCCGGCCGAGCCCGTCCACCCCACTCCGTGACCGACCCTCCTGGCCCGCCCCGTCGCCCGTCTCGTCCCGTTCGTCCCGTCGCCCGGGTCGGTCGCCCTGGTCGGTCGCTCCGGTCAGTCGCCCTGGTCAGTCGTCGTCGTCATCGTCGGCGAACGGGTCCTCCGAGGTGGCGGGGTCCCAGGACAGGCCGGGCACGCCCCACCCGTTGGCCTTGAGCATCCGCTTCGCCGCCCGCTTGTGCCGCCCCACGAGCCGGTCGAGGTAGATGATCCCGTCCAGGTGGTCGGTCTCGTGCTGGAGGCAGCGCGCGAAGTACCCGGTGCCCTCGACCTCGATCGGCTTGCCCTCGGTGTCGACGCCGGTGACCTTCGCCCACGACGCCCGGCCCGTCGGGTACGACTCGCCCGGCGCGGACAGGCAGCCCTCGAAGTCGTCGTCCGGGTGCGGCATGCCCAGCGGGACCTCGGAGGTCTCCAGCGCCGGGTTCACCACCACGCCCCGGAACTGGTTGCCGTCGTCGTCCGGGCAGTCGTAGACGAACAACCGCAGGTCGACCCCGACCTGGTTGGCCGCGAGCCCGACGCCGTTCGCCGCCGCCATGGTCTCGTACATGTCCTCGACCAGGGTGCGCAGCGCGTCGTCGAACACCTCGACCGGGCGGGTCGGGTTGTGGAGCACGGGATCTCCGGCGATCCGGATCGGGAGAACTGCCATGACGGGCAGCCTATCGGCGCGTTGTCCGGACGCGCCGACCGATGAGCCGACCCCGATCAAGATCACGTGATGTAATGGCCTCCACGCACGGGACACGGCTGAGGAGCCTGAGTGGACGCCGCAGAGGCACTGGCGCCGGCGGAGGAGCCGGACGACGGTTTGAACGACCGGGAACGCGAGATCCTGGCCTTCGAACGCCAGTGGTGGAAGTACGCGGGCGCCAAGGAACAGGCGATCAAAGAGCTGTTCGACATGTCGGCCACCAGGTACTACCAACTGCTCAACGCGTTGATCGAGAAGGAAGAGGCGTTGGCCGCGGACCCGATGTTGATCAAGAGACTGCGCAGGTCACGATCCGGCAGGCAGCGCGCCCGCGCGGCGAAGCGGCTGGGTGCCGAGCGCCGATGACGAACCCGGAACAGCCCGCGGGCACCGCCCAACCCGCCCGCGCCGCCGGCTACGTGCTGCTCGGCCTGGCCGCGATCGCCCTGGTCATCGGCGTGATCAGCCTCTTCGGCGGCTCGGGCGACGAGCCCCCGGCCGCCCAGGCGCCCCCGTCGTCGACCACCGCGCCCGACTCGCAGGCCCCGTCGTCGCCCCCGGCGTCCGACACCCCGGCCACCACCACCGAGTCGTCCGCGCCCGCCCCGACGACCGCACCGCCCACCACCACGGGCGCCCCCGCGGGCCAGGAGCAAGGCCAGGGCCAGGGGCAAGGCCAGGGACAAGGCCAGGCCACCGACCCGCCACCGCCCCCGGTCGTCGCCAAGCCGCCGGTGCGCGTCTACAACAACGGCACGATCGCCGGCCTGGCCGCCCGCGTGTCGGACGACGTGCGCAGCGCGGGCTGGGACGTCGCCGACACCTCCAACTACTCCCAGGGCATCATCCCGACCACCACGGTCTACTACCGCCCCGGCACCGACGAGGAAGCCTCGGCCCGCCAACTCGCCCAGATCCTGAACGCCGAGGCCAAACCCCGCTTCGACGGCATCGAGGACGCCCATCCGGGCATCATCGTCATCGCCACCGACAGCTACCGCGGCCCCTCCGGCAAAACCTCCTGACCCTCGCGAGTCATGCCCCCAACCCTCGCGAGTCATGCACTCAGACCTCGCGAGTCATGCACTCAGCCCCCGCGAGTCGTACGTTCGCGCCCGGCGAGTCGTACGTCCAGGACCCCTGAGTTCAGCGTTCGGGACCGTCCGATCGGGTGATGCCGGCGGGTGAGCCGGTCCGGTCGGCGGTTCAGCCCGCCAGGACGACCCACCCGCCGGGCTCCAGGCGTGCCCTGGCCCCCGGCGTTCCCGGCGCGTCGAGCCCGGCCCGACCGGCGAGCACACCGCCGGCCCCGGCTCCCGGCACCCGCACCTCGACCGGGCCTCCGGCGGTGGACAGCGCGACCACCACGCGCTGCCCCTCCCCGGTCGAGGCGTAGGACAGGAACTCGTTCGACACGTCCAGCACCTCGGTCCGCGCCCGGTGCAGCCACGGGTGCCTGCGCCGCAGCCCCAGCAGCTCCTGGTGCAGGTGGAACACGGGCAGCCCCAGCGGCGACAGGTCGGCGGGCGAGGCCGGGAACGGCGGCCTGACCTCGTCGTCACCGCCCGCCCGGTCCTCCTTGACGCCGCGGAAACCGTGCTCGTCACCCGCGTAGACGGCCGGGGTGCCGCCGGTGGTGGCGAGCACGACGAGCGCGTGCGCCAGGTGGGCGGGGTCGGTGAGGCGGCTGGCGATGCGCGTGACGTCGTGGTTGCCCAGGAACGTGTAGGGCACGAAGTGCTCCAGGAACCCGTCGTGCCTGCTCAGCGCGTGCGCCAGCTCGTGGAAGTTGCGGTCGTTGAGCGAGCTCCACACCGCCTTCCACAGCTCGTACTGCGTGACCGCGTCGAGACCGCCACCGTGGACGAACGCGGTGTAGTCGCCGTGGATGACCTCACCCATCAGGTAAGCGTCAGGGTGACGAGCGCGCACACGCTTGGTGACCTGCGCCCAGAACTCCGTCGGCACGGCGTAGGCGGCGTCCAGGCGCCACCCCGCCGCGCCCCGGTCGAGCCAGTGGTTCATCACGTCGGCGACGTGGTCGACCACGGCCGGACAGGAGTGGTCGAGCGCCACCAGGTGGCGGTGGCCCTCGAAGTCGTCGTAGTCGGGCTCGACCCCGGGCTCCCACGGCGCGTCCGGCCAGCGCAGCCGGAACCACGGCGCGGTGGGCGCCGAAGGACCCCGCTCCAGCACCGCCCGGAACGCCGGGTGCCCGCGACCGACGTGGTTGAAGACGCCGTCGAGCAGGACGCGCACACCCCGGGCCGAAGCTGCGGCGACGAGCGCGTCGAAATCGCCGTCGTCACCCAGGCGGGGGTCGACGCGGTAGTGGTCGGTGGTGTCGTAGCCGTGGGTCTCCGACGCGAAGACCGGCCCCAGCGCCAACCCGGACGCGCCCAGCTCCACGAGGTGGTCCAGCCAGGCGACCAGGTGACCCAGGCGGTGGGTGACCGGCGTGTCGGCGCCCGACCGGGGCTCGGCCCCGGTGAACCCGAGCGGGTAGACGTGCCACCACACGGCGTGCCGAACCCAGTCCGGCCCCGCGACGAACCCCCGCGCCCGCCGCTCCACGTCACCGCTCACCCGTCACCCTCCTCGCCCGCACCCAAATCCTCCGCCCACCCCGGCGTGTCCTCCACTCGGACACCGCGTGTCCTCCATTCCGGCATCGCGTGTCCTCCGGTCGGGCCGGGCGTGTCCTCCGGTCGGGCCGGGCGTGTCCTCCGGTCGGGCCGGGCGTGTCCTCCGGTCGGGCCGGGCGTGTCATCCAGCCGGGCATCGCGTGTCGTCCGGTCCGGTGTCACGTGTCCTCCGGTCGGGCCGGGCGTGTCGTCCGCTCCCGCCGGCGGTCAGCCCTTGCGGGACTCGGCGTAGGCCGCGAGGGCGGCGAGCTGAGCCGGGTCCAGCGAGGGCCGGACCGCCGTCCGGGCGGCGGCGAGGTGAGCACCCGTCACCTCCGTCGCGGACAGCGACTCCCGCATCGCGGTCAACGCGGCCTCCCTGATCAGCGCCGCGCAGTCCGCCGCCGAGTACCCGTCCAGCTCCTCCGCCAACGCCGCCAGGTCCACGTCTTCGGCCAGCGGCGTGTTCCGCGCCGACGCCCGCAGGATCTCGGCACGAGCCTCCGCGTCCGGCGGCGGCACGTACACGAGCCGCTCCAACCGGCCCGGCCGCAGCAACGCCGGGTCGACCAGCTCCGGCCGGTTCGTCGCGCCCAGCACGACCACGTCCCGCAGCGGCTCGACCCCGTCCAGCTCGGTCAGCAGCGCCGCGACCACCCGGTCCGACACCCCCGAGTCCGACGACTGCCCGCGCCGGGGCGCCAGCGCGTCGACCTCGTCCAGGAACACCAGCGCCGGCGCCGCCTCGGCCGCCCGCCGGAACAGCTCCCGCACCGCCCGCTCCGACTCGCCGACGAACTTGTCCATCAGCTCGGCGCCCTTGACCGACAGCACGTTCAACCGGCCGGTGCCCGCCAGCGCCCGCACCAGGAACGTCTTCCCGCACCCCGGCGGCCC
Organism: Actinosynnema sp. NPDC059797; assembly: GCF_042732085.1. Classification (NCBI taxonomy): domain Bacteria; kingdom Bacillati; phylum Actinomycetota; class Actinomycetes; order Pseudonocardiales; family Pseudonocardiaceae; genus Actinosynnema; species Actinosynnema sp. NPDC059797. The sequence goes on along the minus strand of NZ_JBHWIE010000014.1, from coordinate 51,196 downwards.
GTACATCAGCAACCCGCGCGGCGGCGCGACACCCAGGCGCGCGAAGGAGTCCGGGTACTGCAACGGCCACAGCGCGGCCTCGGTCAGCGCCTGCTTGACCTCGACCATGTCACCGACGTCCGCCAGCGTCAGACCGCCCGTGCGCAGCGTGTCCGAAGTGGACATCGAGATCGGCCGGACGGTCTCCAACCCGCCCATCAGGTCCTCCTGCGCCACCCGGGGTTCCGCGGCGTCCCGCTGGCGCAGGACCGCCCGCACCGCCGCCTCCCGCCGCAGCGCCACCAGGTCCGCCGCCACGAAACCCGGCGTCCGGTCGGCCACCGCGCCGAAGTCCACATCGGACTCGACCGGCACGTCCCGCAGCAGCACCCGCAGCAGCTCCGTCCGCGCCGCCTGGTCGGGCAGTGGCAGCACCAGCTCGCGGTCCACCAGCTCCGGCGCCCGCAACCGCGGGTCCACGGCCTCCGGGTGGGCGCTCGTGACCACCAACGCGACCCCCTCGGGCCGCCCGCGCAACGCGTCGAGCACCACCGTCGCCACCGGCGGCGGCGTGGCGGCGGGCAACAGCGCCTCGACGTCGGTCAACAGCAGCACCGCCGGCGCCTGCGCCGAGGCCGCCGACGCCAGGGCGTCCGCCAGCCGCTGCACGGTCGCGTTGGCCTCCAGGACCGCGATGCTCGGCGCGGCGACCTCGACGACCACCGCCCCGGCCGCGTGCGCGACGGCCCGCACGAGCGTCGTCTTGCCGACCCCCTCGGGGCCGCTGACCAGCGTCGCGAGCCGAGGGGTCGCGCCGAGCCTGGCCAGCAGCTCCGGGTGGCTGAACGTCAGGTCGAGCCACTCGGCGAGCCGCTTGGCGGCGTCCTGCTGCCCGACCAGGTCCGCGACCGGCACGGGTGGGCCGGCGACGACCCCGTCCCCGTCCGCTTCGGCGAGCGCGGCGCCGAAACCCGCCGACCCGGCGCCCGGTCCTCCGCCCGCAACACCCGAACCCGCCGAGCCGCCGCCTGCCCAACCCGCGCCGACCCCGCCACGTCCGGCCGCACCACGTCCGGCCGCGCCGATCCCGCCCGACCCGATCCCGCCCGAACCAGCCCCACCGACCCCGGCCGCACCGGTTCCGGCCCGCGCCGAGCCCGGCGCGTCACCCGTGCTCGCCCCGTCGCGCCACCCCACGACCGTCGACGGCTGCACGGCCACCGGCACCCCGGCGGGTTCGGTGGCGGTGATGGTCAGCAGCTCGTTCGTCCACGTCATCCCGATCGCGTTCGCCAGCTTGCGCCTGGTCGCGCTCAGGTCCGTCCCCGGCGGCGGGGCGAGGTCCTGCGGCAGCAGGGACACCGCGTCGCCCACCGTCAGCACCTTGCCGGTCAGCGCCATGCGCAGGGTCTCCGGCGCGAGCGACGTGCTCGCCAACCTCGACCCGGCGACCACCACCCGCCGGGCGGCGGAGACCTCCACCGGGGCCACCACGACCTCGGCGCCTTCCACGACCCCGATGTTCGACAGGGTCACGTCGTCGAGCAGCACCACCCCGGGCGGGCCGTCGCCGGCGGCGGCCAGGGCCGCGCTCACCCGCGCGCCCGTCAGGCTCACCGCGTCCCACGCGCGCAGGCCCAGCGCGTCCAGCACCTCCGGGTGCAGCCGCACCACGCCGCGGCGGGTGTCCAGGGCCGAGGGGGACAGGCGGGCCGTCAGGGTGATCACGGCGTCGAGCGTAGTGCGGGGGTCCGGGTCACACGGGGTGGGCCGAGGTCGGGGGCGAAGTCGGGAGCGGGGTCACGGGGGGTGGAGGGCCGAGGGGCGGGATCGTGCGGGGGCTGGTTGCTCGGGTCGTTGGGCGGGGCTGGTCGGCGGTTCCTTCATATCCAACCGATGGCGGTAACGCCGTTTCCGTACATCTCGCGGGCGATGATCACTCGATCGTGTCGAACGGGCCCGGCGCGAGATCAACGGTAGCCCGTCACAGGCGGTCGTGCCTGCGCAAACCGATCTGTCGCCACCCGCGGCGCTTGCTCGCGTCCGAGCCCGACCCCGGTCCCGTCCGCGCCTGCCCGTTCGTCTCCGACCCCTGCGCGGAGTCGATCCGCCTGGGCCGTCGGACCGCGCGCAGGGCCGCGCCGGCCACCCGGCCCCGCAGCGGCTGCCGCAGCCCCAACCGCCGGGCCGCCACGCCGTGCGCCCGCTTGATCGCCCGCCGGTCGGCCGCGGGCACCTCCCAGGCCTCCGGGTGCTTGGCCAGCCACCGGTACCGGCGCACCGAGTACGGCAGGTGCGCCAGGTACACCAGCATCGCCGCGATGAGCGCCACCAGCGGGAACGTGATGACCGCCGCCGCCAGCAGGCCGACGAGCACCAGCAGCGGCGCCACGAACCGCGGCGGCACCTTGATCGTCTTCACCGACAGCGTCGGGATCCGGCTCACCAGCAGCATCGCCACCGCGACCGTCCACACGCCGACGACCACCGGCTCCGACCACCAGCCCGGCCGGCGCAGCTGCTCGTCCACGATCAGCGGCAGCAGCAGCAGCAGGCCGCCCGCCGGCGCGGGCACGCCGACGAAGAACTCCTTGGTGAACGGCGGCCGCTCGACCTCCAGCAGGGTGTTGAACCGCGCCAGCCGCAGCACCATGCACACCGCGAAGATCAGCGCGATGACCCAGCCCTCGCGCGCCCCGTCGAACTTCCACACGTAGACCACGAGCGCGGGCGCGACCCCGAACGAGATCGCGTCCGCCAGCGAGTCCAGCTCCGCGCCCATCTTGCTGGTCGCGTCGAGCAGCCGGGCCAGTCGCCCGTCCAGCCCGTCGAACACCGCGGCCGCCGCGATGGCGGCGATGGCCGCGCCCCACATGTTGACGATCGCGAAGTGCACCGCGGACAGCCCCGAGCACATCGCGAGCACCGTGATGGCGTTGGGCAGCAGCCTGATGCCGGGCCCGCTGGGAGCCATCCGCTCAGCCCTCCGAGGGGAGTTCGGCGAGCACGGTCTCGCCGCCGATCGTCCGCTGCCCGGCCTCGACCAGCACCCGGCTGCCCGCCGGCACGTACAGGTCGACGCGCGAGCCGAACCGGATCAGCCCGTAGGTCTGCCCGGCGGCCACCTTGTCGCCCTCGGCGACGTGGCACACGATCCGCCGCGCCACCAGGCCGGCGATCTGCACGACCGCGACGTCGTGCCCGTCGGCCGTGGTCAGCCACACGGCGTTGCGCTCGTTGTCCTCGCTGGCCTTGTCCAGGTCGGCGGACAGGAACTTGCCCGCCCGGTACGCCACGCGGCGCACCAGCCCGGCGACCGGGGTGCGCTGCACGTGCACGTCGAACACGGACAGGAACACGCTGATCCGGGTCATCGGGGCGTCGCCGAGCCCGAGTTCGGCGGGCGGCGCGGCCTCGACGACGTGGGACACGGTGCCGTCGGCGGGCGCCACGGCGAGGCCGGGGCGGGTGGGGGTGGTGCGCGCGGGCTCGCGGAAGAACCACGCCACCCACGCGGTGAGGACCGCGCCGACCACGCCGAGGCGCTTGGAGTACCGGCGCAGCAGCAGCGTCACGACGGCCGCGCCGGCCACGAACGGGCGGCCCGCGGGGTTCATCGGGGGGACGATCCCCTTGGCGAGCTCGAGGAAGTGGGAGACGGCACCACGGTTCTGGTCGGTCATGGCTCTTCCGTGTCGGGGCGGTTCCGGCCTGTCACACGCTACGCGGCCGAGCGCTCGGGCGTGCCGGGCCCCGGTCGGCCGGGCCGTGCGCCCCCCGACGGAACGCACGGACCGGCCGGCCGGGGATGGTGACCAGTGTAATCCCGATCACACCCGATGATCAACACGTCAGAGTGACACCGGATCACTCTCCGTGCAACATGCGCACGGTGACCTCGTCCCCCTCGGCCAGTTCCACCACGTCCTCGGGCACCTCGATCAGGCAGTCGCTGATCGCCAGCGCCGACAGCAGGTGCGAACCCGGACCGCCCACCGGCGTCACCACGCGCCCCGACACCGGGTCGTAGGCGCCGCGCCGGAACTGCGTGCGCCCCGGCGGCGAGCCGACCGGCGCGCTCAGCCGCGCCACCGCCGTCGGCCGCTCCACCCGCGTGAAACCCATCGCCGCCCGCAGGGCCGGCCGGATGAACACCTCGAACGACACCTGCGCGCTCACCGGGTTCCCCGGCAGCGTCGCCACCGCCACCCCCCGGTAACGGCCCGCGCCCTGCGGACCGCCCGGCTGCATCGCGACCTTCGTGAACTCCACGCCCCGCCCGGAGAACGCGTCCTTCACCACCTCGTACGCGCCCGCGCTCACCCCGCCGGAAGTGAGCAGCAGGTCGAACGATTCGATTCGCGATTCGACCGCCGCGTGGAATTGTTCGACGTCGTCCGGCACGAAACGCAGCAATTCCGCCTCACCGCCCGCCTCCCGCACCGCGGCGGCCAGCATCACGCCGTTCGACTCGTAGATCTGCCCCGGTTCCAGCGGCCGCCCCGGCGCGACCAGCTCCGAACCCGTCGACAGCACCAGCACCCGCGGTCGCCGGCGCACCGGCAGCGCGCCGAACCCCAGCGCCGCCGCCAGGCCCAGCTGCGCGGGCCCCAGCGGCGCGCCCGCGCCCAGCACCACCGCGCCGGGCGCCACGTCGTCCGCCGCGCGCCGCACGTTCCGGCCCGGCTCCACCGACCGGTCCACCCGCACCGCGGACGTGCCCGCGTCGGTCCACTCCACCTGCACCACCGCGTCCGCGCCCGCGGGCACCGGCGCACCCGTCATGATCCGGTGCGCGGTACCCGGCTCCAACGGCGGCACACGCGTGCGACCTGCGGGGATGTCCTCCACCACGGGCAGCGTCACCGGCGTCGCCGCCACGTCCGCCGCCCGCACCGCGTACCCGTCCATCGCGGAGTTGTCGAACGGCGGCAGCGCGATCGGCGCCACCAGGTCCCGGGCCAGCGCCAGGCCCAGGCAGTCCGCGACGGGCAGCTCCACCACCGGCAGCACACCCACGAGCCCGGCCACCCGGGCCTTGTGATCGGCGACTCTGGTCAGCTCAGACACGGACACCATCCTGCCCCTCCCGTGGCAGACTGCTCCGAGCGGCTGATCAAGGCAGGGGAGAACGTTGCAGGTCCGCACGCGCCACACCCCGGCAGCGGGGGTGGCCCGACTAGTGCTCGCACCGGGCGAACCGGTGCTCGTCGAGCGTTCCTCGGTGCTCGCCACCAGCTACGGCACGGCGGTCGAGGTCCGCGCCAAGGCCCCCGGCGTCAGCGCCGCCCTGTGCACGGCCGGCCCCGAGGGCGGCTGGGTGGACGTCGCCCCGCCCCTGCCCGGCGACCTGCACGTGCTGGAGCTGGACGGCGCGGCGGGCTGGTGCGTGTCCAGGACCGCCTGGCTCGCCTCCGCCGCCACCGCCCGCCTCGACCCCGCCGCCCCGCCCGTCCGCGCCCTCCACGGCGGCGACAGCGGCGCGTTCGCCTACGCCTACGGCACCGGCCCCGTGGTGCTGTCCTGCTACGGCGCGCTCGACGTGGTCACCCTCGAGGCGGGCGAGCTGGTCACCGTCGACTCCGGGCACGTCGTGGCCTTCGCCGACAGCCTCCAGTGCCGGTTGCGCGCGGTTTCCCCCGACGCGCCCCAATCCGTGCGGAATGGCGAGGGGCTGGTCCTGGACTTCGCCGGACCCGGGCTGGTGCTCACCCGGACCCACAGCCCGCGCTCATTGGCCACTTGGTTGCGGGACAACGGATTCAGTACGCGCGCATGACTCCATAAGGAGGTATCGGCGGACCCCCTCGTGCCTCTAGCGTGGCGGTTTGCTCAGGTATTTCTCGAAGGAGGACGTCTTGGCTGTCGGCACGGTCAAGTGGTTCAACTCGGAGAAGGGGTACGGCTTCATCGCCGCCGACGGCGGGCCAGATGTGTTCGTGCACTACTCGGCGATCCAGATGGAGGGTTTCCGCACGCTGGCCGAGGGAGACCGCGTGGAGTTCGAGATCCAGGCGGGCCGCGACGGCCGCAGCCAGGCGTCGGACGTCCGGAAGGCCCCGTGACACCCGCCCGGCCCGCCCCGCGGCGGGTCGGGCGGTCCACCACCGGGTCCCGGGCGCCCGCCGGGAGGTTTGCCGGGAACCCCGCGCACGTCGCGGCACGCGGACGTTAGGCTGCCTCGCGTGTCGGAAGACCTGACTGGACGGCGGCTCGGGCACTACCGCATCGACGGGGTGCTCGGCCGGGGTGGCATGAGCGTGACCTACAAAGCCACCGACGTGCGGCTCGGGCGCAAGGTGGCGCTCAAGGTCATCGGCGAGCACCTCACCGCCGACGCCGAGTTCCGCGAGCGGTTCGTCGACGAGGCGCGCAACACCTCGGCGATCGACCACGCCAACATCGTCCCGCTCTACGACTTCGACGAGGTCGACGGGCTGCTCTACATCGCGATGCGCCTGGTCGACGGCCAGGACCTCGCCGCGCTGATCAAGGACGGCCCGCTGCCGCCCGCGCGCACCCTCACCCTGCTCGGCCAGGTCGCCGAAGCCCTCGACATGCTGCACGGCAAGGGCCTCGTCCACCTCGACGTCAAACCCGCCAACGTGCTGGTCACCACCAAGGAAGCCTCGCGCGAGCACGTCTACCTCGCCGACTTCGGCCTGACCAGGCGCGGCGCCACCGGCCACCGCACCCGCACCGGCGACTTCCTCGGCTCGCCCACCTACGCCGCGCCCGAGCACCTGCGCGGCGAACCGCTGGACGGCCGCACCGACCAGTACGCGCTGGCGTGCATGCTGTTCGCCTGCCTGTCCGGGCGGCCGCCGTTCCAGGGCGGCGTGCAGGACGTCATCCAGGGCCACCTCGCCTCGGAGACCCCGTCGCTGAGCGCCCTGGTGTCGCTGCCGCCCGCCGTCGACGACGTGCTGCGCCGGGGCACCGCCAAGGACCCGGCCCAGCGGTTCGCCTCCTGCGCGGAGCTGGTCAACGCGGCCCGCGCGGCGCTGTCCGCCGCACCCCAGACCGCCCCGCCCGCCCGGCGACCCGAACACGGCGCCGGCCACGGCCCGGTGCCCGGTCACGGCCCCGGGCCCGGCCCGCAGACCGGCGGTGTCCCCGCCCAGCCCTACCGGCCCCCGTACCAGCAGCAACAGCCGGGCTTCCTCCAGGAACCCGTGCGGCTGCGCCCGCCCGCGCAGGTCGGCAGCAGCGCGTTCAACGACACCGGCAAGGGCCGGCCCGCCTGGCTCGCGCCCGTCCTCGTCGGCGCGGTCGCCATCGCCGCGATCGTCGTCCTCATCCTGATCCTCACCCCCAAGGACGAGCCGCCGAGCGACCCCGTCCAGACCACCAACCAGTCGATCGACGTCGGCGGCACCACTTCCGGGCGAAACCTGCCCACCAGCGTGCCCGTCCGCACGTCTCGCTGACCAGGACTTCTTGCACTCTCCTCCGTCGAGTGCTAAACACGGTGTTGGCACTCGGGCCCACCGAGTGCCAACACGCAGGCTGGGACGGTGAGGCCGGCTCCTCGTGCAGGAGCAGGTCGTCCGTCGCGGGCACCGAGCCTGGCCGAAGCACCGTGTTCCGCTGCGGGCGCGCGTCCGCAGTGGCCCCATTCGTAATCAGGCGGAGGAACACACCGCAATGGCCAAGATGATCGCGTTCGACGAGGATGCCCGCCGCGGTCTCGAGCGTGGCATGAACACCCTCGCCGACGCCGTCAAGGTGACGCTCGGCCCCAAGGGCCGCAACGTCGTGCTCGAGAAGAAGTGGGGCGCGCCGACCATCACCAACGACGGCGTCTCCATCGCCAAGGAGATCGAGCTCGAGGACCCCTGGGAGAAGATCGGGGCCGAGCTCGTCAAGGAAGTGGCGAAGAAGACCGACGACGTCGCCGGTGACGGCACCACGACCGCCACCGTGCTCGCCCAGGCCCTGGTCCGCGAGGGCCTGCGCAACGTGGCCGCGGGCGCCAACCCGCTGGGCCTCAAGCGCGGCATCGAGCAGGCCGTCGAGGCCGTGATCGAGCAGCTGCACAAGACCGCCAAGGAGGTCGAGACCAAGGAGCAGATCGCCGCCACGGCGTCCATCTCCGCGGGCGACTCGACCATCGGCGAGCTGATCGCCGAGGCCATGGACAAGGTCGGCAAGGAAGGCGTCATCACCGTCGAGGAGAGCAACGCGCTCGGGCTCGAGCTGGAGCTCACCGAGGGCATGCGCTTCGACAAGGGCTACATCTCCGGTTACTTCGTGACCGACCCGGAGCGGCAGGAAGCGGTCCTCGAGGACCCGTACATCCTGCTCTACGGCTCCAAGATCTCCACGGTGAAGGACCTGCTCCCGCTGCTGGAGAAGGTCATGCAGTCCGGCAAGCCGCTGCTGATCATCTCCGAGGACGTCGAGGGCGAGGCCCTGGCCACCCTGGTCGTCAACAAGATCCGCGGCACCTTCAAGTCCGTCGCCGTCAAGGCCCCGGGCTTCGGCGACCGCCGCAAGGCCATCCTCCAGGACATCGCCACCCTGACCGGTGGCCAGGTCATCACCGAGGACGTCGGCCTCAAGCTGGAGAACGCCGACCTGTCGCTGCTGGGCAAGGCCCGCAAGGTCGTCGTCACCAAGGACGAGACCACCGTCGTCGAGGGCGCGGGTGACGCCGAGCAGATCCAGGGCCGCGTCAACCAGATCCGCGCCGAGATCGAGAAGTCGGACTCCGACTACGACCGCGAGAAGCTCCAGGAGCGCCTGGCCAAGCTCGCGGGCGGTGTCGCGGTCATCAAGGCCGGCGCCGCCACCGAGGTCGAGCTCAAGGAGCGCAAGCACCGCATCGAGGACGCGGTGCGCAACGCCAAGGCCGCCGTCGAGGAGGGCATCGTCGCCGGTGGTGGCGTGGCCCTGCTCCAGGCCGCCGAGGCCGCGTTCGAGGGCCTGCGCCTGGAGGGCGACGAGGCCACCGGCGCGAACATCGTCAAGGTCGCCGTCGAGGCGCCGCTGAAGCAGATCGCCGTGAACGCCGGCCTCGAGGGCGGCGTCGTGGTGGAGAAGGTCAAGGGCCTGCCCGTGGGCCACGGCCTCAACGCCGCCACCGGTGCCTACGAGGACCTGCTCGCGGCCGGCGTCCCGGACCCGACCAAGGTGACCCGCTCGGCGCTCCAGAACGCCGCGTCGATCGCCGCGCTGTTCCTCACCACCGAGGCCGTTGTCGCGGACAAGCCGGAGAAGGCGGGCAGCGCCCCGGCCGTCCCGGACGCCGGCGGCATGGACTTCTGATCGACCCCGCCTGATCCGACCCCGAACCCCGGCTCTCGACGGGCCGGGCGAGGGGGGATCGGCTCGGTTGGTTGAGGTCGGAAAGGGCCCGGTTCGCCTCGCGCGAACCGGGCCCTTCCTGTTGGGTGGGTGGGGTTGGTCCGGGTTGGGTGCGGTGGTCGTGGGGCGGTCGGACACGATCGGGTGATCATCGCCCGGGGATGTACGGAAACGGCGTTACGGACATCGGTTAGAGAAATCGACGCCCGAACCACCCCGCCATGACCACCACCCACCACCTACCACCCACGCCCTACGACCCACGCCCCCCACGATTGCCGCCACCGCCCGCCGCACACCACCACCGCACACCGCCACCGCACACCGCACTGCACCGCGCCATACGACCAGCCCCCACCCCCTGCCGACCCGGCCATGCACCCAGGCCGCTCCGCCCGGTCCCACCCAGTCGGGACGCGCGTGGCCAGGAGGACGCCCGACCTGGGCCCCGCCAACCCGGCGGGCCAGGACCGGACCTGCGCCTGGCCTGAGCCGGGTTGGCTCAGAGGAGCGGCTGGCTCCGGGGGCTGACTTGGAGAGTGGGCTGGCCCAGAGGGTGTCCCCGGCTCGAGGAGGGTGTGGGCTGGACAGGGACCCGGCTGGCCCTAGGCCCGGGTTGGCCGGGACTGGGCTGGGCCAGGCTGGAACTGGCGCCTGGTCTGAGCTGGCGCTGGGCTTGGGTTGGCTGGCACGGGTGGCTGGCGCTGGGGTGGCGCGAGTTGGCTGGAGCTGGGTGGCCCAGGCTGGGCCGGCTCGGGCATAGGCCGGGTTCTAGGGGTGGACTGGTCGGGGGTGGACTGGTCGGGGGTGGACTGGTCGGAAGGGGGAGGCGTCGTGGGGTGGGGTGTGCCTGTGGATGAGATTGGTGCGTTGAGCGGCGCGTTCCGGTGAGCCATCGGCACCTGGTGGACGTGCACGTGGCGCTTGTTCGCGGCGACGGGCGCGTGCTGCTGAGCCGGCGGCGTGATCGTGATTCCCGGTTCGACGGGAAGTGGCACTTGCCGGCCGGGAAGGTCGAGGGCGGGGAGTCGCTGCTGGACGCGGCCGTGCGGGAAATCGCGGAGGAGGTGGGGGTGGTGGTGCGCGGGGAGGATTTGAGGTTTTTTCACCTCACTCACGCGGTCGCGCCTGGGGTCGAGGCGCGGGTGGGGGTGTTCTTCGCGGTGCGTGAGTGGGGTGGTGAGCCTGCGGTGCTCGAGCCCGAAAAGTGCTCGGCGGTGCGGTGGTTCGCGATCGGTGATCTGCCTCGTGAGCTGCTGGAATACGCCGCGGTTGGGTTGCGGGCTTTGGGGGAGTCGGAGGCGGCGGGGAGGCGAGGGGGCGTGGACGCGGGGGTGTTCAGCGTCCACGGGTGGGAATGATTTTCTGCGCAAACGCCAAGAGCATTCCGGGAAATGTGGCGGCATTCCGGGAGAGGCGCGGGAGAAGTGCGGAAATAGGCGCAGAAAGGCGCGGAGAAGCGCGCGGAAGCGCGTGGAAGGGCACCGAAGGGCGCGGAGAGGGCGCGGAGAGGGCGTCGCGGGGCACATGTCGCGGGGGCACATGCCGCGGGCACGTGAGGCGGATACGTCTTCGGCGCGGTGCGCGGAACGCGCCCTGGGCCGGTGGTCCGGCCGGTGGTGGGGCTGACTGGCTCGACGAACTGGTGGGACGGGGCAGGGCCGACCCCCGGTCAACCGGCTACAACATGATCGTGGGCGTCACGACCGTGCGGCCGGGCTCGCCTCGGGAGTTCACCAGGTGCACGACGATCTGCGTGGTCCCGGCGGGCACGTCGGACAGCACGAACCGGCCGCCGTCGTCGGCCTTGGTGGTGCTCGACTCGTGCTCGGCGACCCTCACCTCGACCGTGTGCTCACCCGCCGGCACGAGCCAGCCGTCTATGCGGTGCCTGGCCCCGGTCGAGGTGAAGTTCACCATCAGGGTCAGGTTGTCCACCGTGAACGTGATGGTGCCGGGACTCCCGCCGCGCACGCCGGCGAACGAGCCGGCCCGTTCCCAGCGGGCCACCTCGACGTCCAGGTTCTCCAGGGCGACCGCGAACTGGATCCGCTCGACGAGCCCCGGCGGGGGCGCGTCCAACTCGTACACCAGGCGGTTCAGTTCAGTGAGGACAGCGGTGTCCTCTTGGCCTCTGCGGTCATCGCGCGGGTCGATGTCGTTCACCGCGATCCTCCTTCCGCGTCGAGATGTGCGCGCAAAGCGGTCAGGCACCGACCCCTGGTCGGGCCGATGCTGCCGCGTGGCATGGACAGTGCTTCGGCTACCGCGCGGTACTCCGCCCGCCCGGCCAGCACGGTGAGTCGCAGGAGTTCCTGGCACCTCTGCGACAGCCGCCCGAACGCCCGCCACAACCGGTGGTCCCGGTCGTCGACCAGGGCGGCGTCCTCGGGCAGCCCGTACTCGCTCTCCAGTTGTTCCGCCAGCTCGTCGTTCAGCGACGCCTCCCGGCGGCTGGGCGTCCAGGTGCGCTGGGCCTCGCGGCGCGTCGTCACGACGAGCCACCCGGCCAGCGCGCGGGGTTCGACCAGGCGGTCGAGGTGCCGCAGCAGCGCGAGCCACACCGTCTGCACCACGTCCTCCGCGGTGCTGCGGTCCAGCCCGTGCCCGCGGGCGATGTGCCACACGAGCGGGGTGAGGTCGGCGATCAGCACGTCCAGCGCCCTCCGGTCGCCGTCGCGCGCGGCGATGACGCAGGCGGCGTGGCGGTCCGTCCCGTCCAAGCCCTCCCAGGGTGGGCGCTCACCGGCCGTGCGGAGTTCTCCCACGTCCTCACCTCCTCTTCGCGTCCCCCGTCCGAAGTCGATCGTCACACACCCCCACCGCCATCACGGCGGCGGCCCGCGATGCCCCCCTCGCACCGCGGACCGCCGTCCCCCCTCCTCGGGCGGCGTCCGATCGGCACCCCTCGAAGCCGATCGACCGCCTCCCCTTCCCCCCAGAGCCCCGGGTCACCGGTAGCGGTGAGGATCCGTCATCAGACAAAGAGTGAGTAGTTCTACGCTGGATACACGAGCGCCGATTAACAGTTGACACCTCTCCTGGCGCGCCCGCCGGCTCGCTATGGTCCAGACCATGCTGGAAGTCATCGCGCTGCACGCCGCCGACGCCGAGGCCGCCCAGGCCGGCGGGGCCGACCGCCTGGAACTGACCGTCGACATGGCCGCGGACGGGCTGACGCCGCCGGTGGGCGTGCTCCGGGACGTCCTCAAGGCCACCGACCTGCCGGTCCGGGTGATGCTGCGGGACGCGCCCGGGTTCGCCCCCGGCGACCTCGACCGGCTGCGGCGCGACGCCGCGGCGCTGCGGGAGGCGGGCGCGTCCGAGTTCGTGCTCGGCTTCCTCGACGACCTGGGGCGGGTCGACGTCGCCGCCTGCGCGGAGGTGCTGCGGGAGCTCGACGGGTGCGCCTGGACGTTCCACCGGGCGCTGGACAACTCCGCCGACCCCGAGGCCGCGTGGGACGTCGTCGCCGGCCTGGGCTGCGACACCGTGCTCGCCGCGGGCGACCGGCGCGGCGTGGCCGACGGGCTCGGCGTCCTGGAACGGCTGGCCGCGCGGCAGGACGGGGTCCGCCTGCTCGTCGGCGGCGGGCTGAAGACCGGGCACGTCGCGCCCCTGAAGGCGGTCGGGGTGACCGCGTTCCACGTCGGCGGCGCGGTGCGCCCCGGGGGCTGGGACGCCCCGCTGTCCGCCGACGCGGTGCGCCTTTGGGCGGATTTGGTCTAGACCGCTTGCCGAATCGGTCATAGCATCCCCGTTGCTTCCCTTGAAATACCCATTGCACAGGACGCAATGCACCTGAGAAGAGGTGGCGAGGATGCGGTTCGCAGTAGCAGCAGCGGCCGTGGGTGCCGCCGTGCTGGCCGGGTGCGCCCCGGTCCAGTCCGGTCCGGCTACCACCGGCTCCGACGAGCAGACCGGTCAGCTCCGGGTCTGGTTGTTCGACGAGGTCAACCGGGGCCCCAAGGAAGCGGTGGTGAAGGAGGCCGTCACCGAGTTCCAGAACGCCCACCAGGGCGTCACGGTCGACGTCCAGTACATCCAGGTCCAGACCCGCGCCGAGCGCTTCAAGGCCGCCTTCAGCGACCCGCAGAGCGCCCCCGACGTGGCCGAGTTCGGCAACACCGACCTCGCCGGGTACGTCGCCGGCGGCGGGTTCGCCGAGATCGACGTGACCAAGTGGGACGAGGGCAAGGACCTCCTGCCCGCCGTGCTCGACACCGGCAAGGTGGACGACAAGGTCTACGGCGTCCCCTGGTACGTCGGCGTGCGCGCGCTCTACTACCGCACCGACGTCTTCCAGGAGCTGAACCTCCAGCCGCCCGCCACGCTCGACGAGATCGCGCCGCTCGCCCGCCGCATCCGCGAGGCGAAGCCCGACCTGCTCGGCATCTCCGCCGGCGGCAAGTACACCTACGGCGCCATGCCGTTCGTGTGGGCCAACGGCGGCGACATCGCCCGGGAGGAGAACGGCGGGTACGTCTCCGCCATCGACAGCGCCGAGTCCAAGGCCGGTCTGCGCCAGTACACCGAGCTGATCGCCGACGACATCTGCCCGCCCGCCCAGTGCGCGGGCAACGGCGGCGACGCCAGCGTGGAGGCCTTCCGCGCGGGCAAGGCCGCGATGGTCATCGGCGGCGACTTCAACCGCAAGTCCGTCGACGCCTCCAGCGCCGCCGGCAAGTACGCCGTGGTGCCGCTGCCCGGCAAGACCCCCGGCTCGATCGCGCCCGCGTTCGCCGGCGGCAACCTGCTCGGCGTGCTCAACGGCTCCCAGCGCAAGACCCTCGCCACCGAGTTCGTCCAGCTCCTCGGCGGCAAGGCCTACCAGCGCAAGATGTTCGACGCCATGGGCAACCTGCCCACCTTCGGCGACGTGCAGAAGGAGGTCGCCGCGGCCAACCCGGCGCTGGAGCCGTTCATCCAGACCCTGGAGGCGGGCACCAGGTTCGTGCCGGTCACCCCGGACTGGGCCAAGGTCGACGCCCAGGCCGTGCTGCCCAACCTGCTCCAGAAGGTGGCCGCGGCGGGCGAGGACCTCGACACCGCGGCCAAGGCGGCGGCCGACGAGATGAACGCCGCGTTCGGTTCATGACGGCCGGCACCGCGACCGCGCGCGAGGCGACCGCCCGGGAGGACCCGTCCCGGGCGGCGCCGCCGCGGAAGAAGCGGGGCGACGGCCGGGTCGCGCTGACCTACCTCGCCCCGGCGCTGCTCATCCTGGTCGGGCTGATGGGCTACCCGATCTACCAGCTCGTGCTCATCTCGCTCTACGACTACGGCCAGGAGCAGGTCAGCGGCGGCGCGCCGCTGGAGTTCCTGGGCCTGGCCAACTACGCGAACCTGCTCGCCGACGACCGGTTCTGGGCCGTGCTCGGGCAGACCGTCGGGTTCGCGGCCGTGTGCGTGACGGGGACCCTGCTGGTCGGCGCCGCCCTCGCGGTGCTGGCCACCAGGGTCCGCGCCTGGGCCCGGACGGTGCTGTTCCTGGCCGCGCTCGGCGCCTGGGCCACCCCCGCTGTCGCCGGGTCCACGATCTGGCTGTTCCTGTTCGACGCGAACCTCGGCTTCGTCAACGAGCTGCTGGGCACCACCGGCTTCTCCTGGACCTACGACCGGTGGGTCGCGTTCGGCCTGGTCGCCGCGCAGGTGATCTGGTGCTCGTTCCCGTTCGTCATGGTCACCCTGTACGCGGGCATCAAGGCCATCCCCGGCGAGGTGCTGGAGGCGGCGGCGCTGGACGGCGCGTCCACGTTCCGGACCGCCACCAACGTCATCCTGCCCCTGCTGCGGCCGCTGCTGATCGTGGTGACCATCCAGTCGATCATCTGGGACTTCAAGGTGTTCACCCAGATCTACATCATGACCAACGGCGGCGGCATCGCCGGGCGCAACCTCGTGCTCAACGTCTTCGCCTACCAGCAGGCGTTCGCCGCCTCCGAGTACGGGCTGGGCGCGGCGATCGGCGTGGTCACGACCGTGATCCTGCTGCTGGTCACCGTCGGCTACCTGCGGGCGCTGCGGCGGAGCGGGGAGGTCCTGTGAAGCGGGGAACGTCCCGGGGGATCGCCGAGACCGTCACCGTCGTGGTGGCCGCGGTCGTCGCGTTCCCGCTGTACTGGATGGTGCTGACCGCGTTCAAACCGGAGGCCGAGGTCATCTCGGCCGACCCGCGGCCGTGGACGCTCGCGCCGACGCTCGACAGCTTCGTGCGGGCGCTGACCGTGCAGAGCTTCGGCCGCTACCTGCTCAACAGCCTCGTGGTGGCCGTCGCGGTGGTGCTGCTGAGCCTGCTGGTGTCGTTCCTGGCGGCCACCGCGCTGACCCGGTTCCGGTTCCGCGGCCGCACCACCATGCTGGTGATGCTGCTGGTGGTGCAGATGGTGCCGGTGGAGGCGCTGACCATCCCGCTGTTCTTCGTGATGCGGTCGGTGCGCGACGTGGCGCCCGTGTTCGGGCTCAACCACCTCGGCTCGCTGGTGCTGGTGCACCTGGCGTTCAGCCTGCCGTTCGCGATCTGGATGCTGCGCGGGTTCGTCGCGGCCGTGCCCGTCGAGCTGGAGGAGGCCGCCACCCTGGACGGGGCGTCCCGCTTCCGGTTCCTGTGGCAGGTGCTGTTCCCGCTGGTGGCACCGGGCCTGGTGGCGACCAGCGTGCTGTCGTTCATCCACGCGTGGAACGACTTCCTCTTCGCCAAGACCTTCATCATCTCCGCCGCGGAGAACCAGACGCTGCCGCTGGCGCTGCAGGTGTTCGTGAAACCCGACCAGAACGACTGGGGGGCGATCATGGCCGGATCGACGCTGATGACGATTCCCGTGCTGCTGTTCTTCATCATCGTGCAGCGGCGGCTCGTCGCGGGCCTGGCCGGGGCGGTGAAGTCGTGATCCTGCTGCCGCGACCCGTCTCGTGGACCGCCGACGGGACGGAGGTCGACTTCCGCGGCGACTTCCGCGTCGAGCGCGTCGCCGGGCCCGCCGAGGGCTACCGGCTGTCCGTGACGCGCGAGCACGGCGTGCGCGTCCAGGCGTCCGACGCGGCGGGCGAGTTCTACGCGCGGCAGGCGTTGCGGCAGCTCAGCGGGCCCGCCGCGTTCCGGGCCGTGCCGCCGGGACCGGTGCGGCTGCCGGTGTGCGAGGTGGTCGACCACCCGCGGTTCGCGTGGCGCGGCGTGATGCTCGACGTGGCCCGGCACTTCCTGCCGAAGCACGACCTGCTGAGGTACGTCGACCTGCTGGCGGTGCACCGGTTGAACGTGCTGCACCTGCACCTGACCGACGACCAGGGGTGGCGGTTCGAGTCGAAGCGCCACCCCCGCCTGCACGAGGTCGGCGGCTGGCGGCCCGACTCGCGGTTCGGCGACCGCAGGTCGGGCGGCACGGCCGGGCGGCCTCACGGCGGCTACTACACGCAGGACGACCTGCGGGAGGTCGTCTCCTACGCGGCCGACCGGCACATCACCGTCGTCCCGGAGGTCGACGTGCCCGGCCACAGCCAGGCCGCCATCGCCGCCTACCCGGAGCTGGGCGTCGCCGGCGGTCCGGTGTGGACGGACTGGGGCGTCAACCCCAACGTGCTCAAGGCCGACGAGGCCACCGTCGAGTTCTACCTGGACGTGTTCGACGAGCTGCTGGAGGTGTTCCCGGGCGAGGTCGTCGGCCTGGGCGGCGACGAGGCCGAGGGCGGTGACGGGCGGTTCGTCCGGCGCGTCGCGCAGCACCTCGTCGAGCGCGGGCGGCGGCCGTTCGGGTGGGACGAGGTGCTGGACACCGGTCCGCTGCCGGCCTCGACGGTCGTCGCGTCGTGGCGCGGCGAGGAGCCCGGCCTGCGGGCCCTGGACCGCGGCCACGACGTGGTGATGTGCCCGGAGGAGCACGTCTACCTGGACTACCGCCAGTCCGACCGCCCCGACGAGCCGATCCCCGTCGGCACCGTCACCACCCTGGCGGACGTGTACCGGTACGAGCCCGCGGCGGCCGACCGGGTGCTCGGCGCGCAGGCGAACCTGTGGACCGAGCACCTCGACTCACCCCGGCGGCTGGACTACGCCGCGTTCCCCCGGCTGAGCGCCTTCGCCGAGGTCGTGTGGAGCCCCCCGGACCGCGACGAGGCGGAGTTCCTGGCCCGGCTGGCCGAGCACCACCTGCCGCGGCTCGACGCGCTCGGCGTCGAGTACCGCCCCCTCGACGGCCCGCGGCCGTGGCAGGCGCTCCCCGGCGTGCCGGGGTTCCCCCGGTGAGCCCGCCCGGGCTCAGTCCTCCTCCGGGACGAGGAA
This sequence comes from Actinosynnema sp. NPDC059797, assembly GCF_042732085.1. Lineage (NCBI taxonomy): Bacteria > Bacillati > Actinomycetota > Actinomycetes > Pseudonocardiales > Pseudonocardiaceae > Actinosynnema > Actinosynnema sp. NPDC059797. The sequence continues at coordinate 33,630 of NZ_JBHWIE010000014.1, read as the reverse complement.
CCAGCACGCGAGGTACAGCACCGCGCCCGCGCCGAACCCGAACAGGGTGGCCGCGACCAGCAGGATCCGCAGCAGCGCCGCGTCCACGCCGAGGAGCTTCGCGACGCCGCCGCACACGCCCGCGAGCATCCGGTCCCCCCGGCTGCGGCGGAGCTTCCTGACCTTGTCGGTGGCCTGGTCGATCACGTCGTTCGTCATGGCTCAAGAGTGCTGGACCGGGGCGCCCCGCACATCGGGGACCGACCCTGGTTCGGCCTCGGGGTTCCACCACGGCCTTGCCCGGACCCCCGACCCGCCTACCCTCGTGGTCGTGACGCCCGAAGAGCTGGCCGAGGAGCTGGACCGCGTCGGCTACCTGGCCGACCCGGGCCTCGCGACCGCCGCCTTCCTCGCCCTGCGGATGCACCGCCCCCTGTTCTGCGAGGGCGAGCCGGGCACCGGCAAGACCTCCCTCGCCGTCGCCCTCGCGCGGGCCCTGGACCTGCCGCTGATCCGCCTGCAGTGCCACGAGGGCATCGACGCCTCCCAGGCCCTCTACGACTGGGACTTCCCGCGCCAGCTGCTGCACCTGCGCGCCCTGGAGGCGGCCGGCCCGGTGGACGCCGGAGCCGCCGAGGCGTCCCTCTACACGCGCCGCTTCCTGCTCGCCCGCCCGCTCCTCCAGGCCCTGGAGGAGGCGCCGTGCGTGCTGCTGGTCGACGAGGTCGACCGGGCCGACGACGAGTTCGAGGCGTTCCTGCTGGAGGTGCTGGGCGAGAACGCGGTGACGATCCCCGAGCTGGGCCGCGTCACCGCCGCCACCCCGCCGCTGGTGGTACTGACCTCCAACCGCACGCGCGAGGTCCACGACGCGCTCAAGCGCCGCTGCCTCTACCACTGGCTGGACCACCCCGACCTGGCCCGGGAGGTCGCCATCCTGCGCCGCGGGCTGCCTGGCGTCGACGAGCGCCTGGCCACCCAGGTCGCCGGGGCCGTGCGGCGGCTGCGCGAGCTGGACCTGGTCAAGCCGCCCGGTGTCGCCGAGTCGATCGACTGGGCGGCGGCGCTGCTCGCCCTGGGGCGCACCGAACTGGACGCCGAGACCGCCGCCGCCACGCTCGGCGCGGTGCTGAAGTACCGGGAGGACACCCGGCGCGCCCTTTCGGCCGGTGTCCTCGCCGGCTGACCGCGCGCACAATCGGGCGATGACCGACACCGGCGCGGTGACCGGGCTCGTGGGTTTCGCCCACGCGCTCCGGCACGCCGGCGTGGCGTGCGGCCCGGACCGGGTGCGGGCCTTCGTCGGCGCCCTCGGCCACCTCGACCTCACCGCGGAGCGCGTCTACTGGGCCGGCCGGCTCACGCTGTGCTCCGAACCCGACGACCTGCCCCGCTACGACGCCGCGTTCACCGCCTGGTTCGGCGGCGCCCGAGCCCGGCCGCCGCACGCCCGCACCCGCCGGACCGGCGACCCCGCCGCCCTGGCCGCCGGCGACGGGCGGCACGGGCCCTCGCCCGCCCTGAAGGTCGCCGCCAGCGACGCGGAGGTGCTGCGCCACCGGGACATCGCCGCGCTCGGCCCGGCGGAGAAGCGGCACCTGGGCGAGCTGCTGGACGCCCTGCGGCCCGTCGCGCCCCGGCGCCGGGCCCTGCGCGCCGAACCCGCGCGGAGGGGCGACCTGGACCCGCGCCGCACCCTGCGCGCCCTGCTCGCCACCGGCGAACCGGTCCGGCTCGCGCGCCGCCGCCGCGCCGACCGGCCGCGCCGGGTCGTGCTGCTGGTCGACGTCTCCGGCTCGATGAAGCCCTACGCCGACGCGCTGCTCCGGTTCGCCCACGTCGTCGCCCGCGCGATGCCCGCGGAGGTCTGCACGCTCGGCACCCGGCTCACCCGCGTCACCCGCCAGCTCCGCCACCGCGACCCCGAGCGGGCGCTCGCCGCGGCGGCCCGCGCCGTGCCCGACTTCGAGGGCGGCACCCGGCTCGGCGAGACGCTCCGGGCGTTCCTCGACCGGTGGGGGCAGCGCGGCGTCGCGCGGGGGGCGGTCGTGGTGATCTGCTCGGACGGGTGGGAGCGCGGCGACCCGGCGCTGCTGGCCGAGCAGGCGCGGCGGCTCGCGCGGCTGGCGCACCGGGTCGTCTGGGTCAACCCGCACGCGGGCCACGACGGGTACCTGCCGGTGCAGTCCGGCATCGCCGCCGCCCTGCCCCACGTGGACCGGTTGCTGGCCGGGCACAGCCTCGACACCCTGCGGGAACTGCTGGAGGAGGTTCGACTTGCGTGATGTCCTCGACGAACTGGCCCGTCGCGTCGAACGGGGGGAGACCGTGGGCGTCGGCACCGTCGTGGCCACGTTCAGCTCCGCGCCCCGCCCGCCCGGCGCGGCCATGCTGGTCGGCGCCGACGGCGAGGTGGTCGGCAGCGTGTCCGGCGGCTGCGTCGAGGGCGCGGTCTACGAGCTGGCGGGGCAGGTGGTCGCGGCCGGCCGGCCGGTGCTCCAGCGGTACGGGGTGAGCGACGACGACGCCTTCGCGGTCGGCCTGACCTGCGGCGGGATCATCGACGTCTACGTCGAGCCGGTCGGTCCGGGCACCTTCCCCGAGCTGGCCGGGGTGGTCGCCTCGGTGCGGGCCGGCGAGCCCGTCGCCGTGGCCACGGTCGTCGAGCACCCCGAGTGGGTCGGCCGCCGCCTGGTCGTGTGGCCCGACCGGGTGGCGGGGGACGTGCCGTCCGACCGGGCGCGGGACGCCGTCGCCGACGACGCGCGCGGCCTGCTCGCCGCCGGCCGCAGCGGCACCCTGCGCTACGGGCCGGACGGGCAGCGGCGCGGCGAGGGCCTGGCCGTGTTCGTCAACTCGTTCGAACCGCCGCCCCGGATGCTGGTGTTCGGCGCGATCGACTTCGCCGCCGCCGTGGCGCGGCTCGGCTCGTTCCTCGGCTACCGCGTCACGGTGTGCGACGCGCGGCCGGTGTTCGCGACGCGGACCAGGTTCCCGGGCGCCGACGAGGTGGTCGTGGACTGGCCGCACCGCTACCTCGCCGCGCAGGCAGAGGCCGGGGAGGTCGACGGGCGCACGGTGGTCGCGGTGCTCACCCACGACCCGAAGTTCGACGTGCCGCTGCTGGAGGTCGCGCTGCGGCTCGACCTCGGCTACGTGGGCGCGATGGGCTCCCGCCGCACCCACGACGACCGGCTGCGCCGCCTGCGCGAGGCGGGCGTGGAGGAGGACGCCCTGGCCCGGCTGTCCTCGCCGATCGGCCTGGACCTGGGCGCCCGCACGCCCGAGGAGACGGCCGTCTCGATCGCCGCCGAGATCATCGCCCTGCGCTGGGGCGGCGCCGGCGGGCGCCTGAGCCGGACGGGGGGCGCCATCCACGGTTGAGGCTGGCGGGGTTGTTTGACGCGGCAACCGGTAGCAGGCTCGGTGTGACGCCCATCACCACCACCGTCGGGAGGGTTCATGCGGATCACCGTCACCGTGGACGGGGTGGCCTACAGCGACGAGGTCGAACCCCGCGTGCTGCTGGTCCACCACCTGCGGGAACAACTCGGCAAGACCGGCACCGTCGTCGGCTGCGACACCAGCAGCTGCGGCTCCTGCACCGTCCACCTGGACGGCCGCAGCGTGAAGTCGTGCGCCGTGCTCGCGGTGCAGGCCGACGGCCGGGAGGTGACCACCGTCGAGGGGCTGGCCCGCGACGGCCGGCTCCACCCCGTGCAGCGGGCGTTCCACGACAACCACGCGCTCCAGTGCGGCTTCTGCACCCCCGGCATGATCATGCGGGCCGTCGACCTGCTGGCCGAGGACCCCGACCCCGACGAGCACGCCGTCCGCCGCGGCCTGGGGGGCAACCTCTGCCGCTGCACCGGCTACCAGAACATCGTCCGCGCGGTCCGCGACGCCGCCACCCGGATGAACGCCGCCCGGACCGGCGCCGCCGGCCCGAGCACCGCCGGCCCGAGCACCGCCGACCCGAGCACCGCCGGCACGGGCGCGGGTGGCGCGGCATGACCGCCACCGCGGAACCCGAGATCGGGAAGGCCCGCCGCCGCAAGGAGGACGCCCGGCTGATCACCGGCGCGACCCGGTGGACCGACAACCTCCAATTACCCGGGATGCTGCACCTGGCGGTGCTGCGCAGCCCCGTCGCGCACGCCCGGATCACCTCGGTCGACGTCACCGCCGCCGCCCGGATGCCCGGCGTGCTGGCCGTGCTCACCGGCCGCGACCTGGCCGACGAGCAGGGCAGCCTGCCGTGCGCGTGGCCGATCACCGAGGACATCCTGATCCCGCCCGCGCCGGCGCTGGCCGTGGACGAGGTCAACTTCGCGGGCGAGGCCGTGGCGCTGGTCGTGGCCCGCGGCGCGGCCGAGGCGCAGGACGCGCTGGCCGCGGTCGACGTGGACTACGAGGAGCTGCCGGTCGTGCTCGACGTGGTGGCCGCGGCCGCCGACGGGGCCGACGCCGTGCACGCCGACCTGGGCACGAACGCCTGCGCCACCTGGGTGTTCGACTCCGCCGAGGCGGGCACCGGCGGCGACGTCGACCGGGCGATCGCGGACGCCGAGGTCGTCATCAGGCGCACGTTCCGGCAGCAGCGGCTGATCCCCGCGTTCCTGGAGCCCCGCTCGGTGGTGGTGGACCCGGCGCCGGACTCGTTCACCGTGTGGTCGTCCACGCAGGTGCCGCACGTCCTGCGCTGGATGCTGGCCGCCGTCACCGGCATCCCCGAGCAGCGGCTCCGGGTGATCGCGCCCGACGTCGGCGGCGGCTTCGGCGGCAAGCTCCAGGTCACGCCCGAGGAGGTGCTGACCCTGCTGGTGGCCCGCCGCCTCGGCAAACCGGTGAAGTGGACCGAGACGCGCACCGAGTCGATGCTGTGCGGCCACCACGGCCGCGACCAGGTGCAGCGCCTGACCCTCGCCGCCCGCCGCGACGGCACCGTCACCGGCCTGGAGGTGGACCTGCTCGCCGACATGGGCGCCTACCTGCGCCTGCTCACGCCGGGCGTGCCGATCCTGGGCGCGTTCATGTTCAACGCCATCTACAAGTTCGCCGCCTACCGCTTCACCTGCACGGACGTGTTCACCAACAAGGTGCCGACCGACGCCTACCGCGGCGCGGGCCGGCCCGAGGCCACCTTCGCGGTCGAGCGGCTGATGGACGAGCTGGCCGCCGAGCTGGGCCGGGACCCGCTGGAGCTGCGCGAGCAGAACTGGATCCGGCACGAGGAGTTCCCGTTCACCACGGTCTCCGGCCTGACCTACGACACCGGGAACTACGAGGCCGCCACCGCCCGCGCCCGCGAGCTGTTCGGCTACGACGCGCTGCGCGCCGAGCAGGCCGAGCGGCGCGCGGCGGGCGACCCGGTGCAGCTCGGCATCGGCGTCTCCACCTACACCGAGATGTGCGGGCTCGCCCCGTCCCGCGTGCTCGGCGCGCTGCGGTACGCGGCGGGCGGCTGGGAGCACGCGGCCGTCCGGGTGCTGCCCACCGGCAAGGTCGAGCTGGTCACCGGCACCTCGCCGCACGGCCAGGGCCACGTGACGGCGTGGAGCCAGATCGTGGCCGACCGGCTCGGCGTGGCGTTCGAGGACGTCGAGGTGCTGCACGGCGACACCCGCGTCGCCCACCGCGGCATGGACACCTACGGCTCCCGGTCGCTGGCCGTCGGCGGCGCCGCGGTCGCGCTGGCCGCGGACAAGGTGCTGGCCAAGGCCCGGACCGTGGCCGCGCACCTGCTGGAGGTCGGCGAGGACGACGTCGAGTTCGCCGGCGGCGCGTTCGGCGTGCGCGGCACCTCCACCGCGGTGTCGCTCGGTGACGTGGTGGTCGCCGCGCACGTCGCGCACGACCTGCCCGAGGGCGTGGAACCCGGCCTGGACGCCGAGGCCGCGTTCGACCCGGACGACTTCTCCTACCCGCACGGCACCCACCTGTGCGCGGCCGAGGTCGACACCGAGACCGGCGCGGTGCGGATTCGCTCGTACGTGTGCGTCGACGACGTCGGCAAGGTGGTCAACCCGCTGATCGTGGAGGGCCAGGTGCACGGCGGCGTGGCGCAGGGCATCGCCCAGGCCCTGTTCGAGGAGGCCAGGCACGACGAGAACGGCACGCTCACCACGGCCACCCTCGCCGACTACCCGCTGCCCTCCGCCGCGGACCTGCCGCACTTCACCACCGACCGCACCGAGACCCCGGCGGGGTCCAACCCGCTGGGCGTGAAGGGCGTCGGCGAGGCGGGCGCCATCGCGTCCACCCCGGCCGTGGTCAACGCGGTCGTGGACGCGGTGCGGCACCTGGGCGTGACCGACGTGGAGATGCCGTGCACGCCCATGCGGGTCTGGCGCGCCATCCACCACCACGGGACCGACCTGCCCGCCGCGCCCGGCGCCGGCGGCGGCCTCGGCTCCCCCGGCGGTTCCCCCGGCGCGGACGGGGGCGCCCGGTGATCCCGGCGGCGTTCGACTACGTCGCGCCCACCTCGGTCGAGGAGGCCGTGCGGGCGCTGGCCGGGGGCGGCGAGGACGCCAAGGCCATGGCCGGCGGCCAGAGCCTCGTCCCGCTGCTGCGGATGCGGCTGGCCGCGCCCGCCCTGGTGGTCGACCTGTCCCGGCTGACCGGGCTGGCCGGCGTGCGCGACGACGGCGACTCGCTGCTCGTCGGCGCCATGACGACGCACCGCGACGTGCGGCGGGACCCCCTGGTCGCCGGGCACGCCCGCCTGCTGCGCCTGGCCACCGGCACCGTGGCCGACGCGCAGGTCCGGAACCGGGGCACGTTCGGCGGCTCCCTCGCCCACGCCGACCCGGCGGGCGACCTGTCGGCGCCCGCCCTCGCGCTGGGCGCGGTGATGGTGTGCGAGGGACCCGGCGGCACGCGCGAGGTGCCCGCGGCGGAGTTCTTCGTCGACCACTTCACCACCGCCCTGGCGCCCGACGAGCTGCTGACGCAGGTGCGCGTGCCCAAGCTGACCGGCTGGGGCGCGCACTACGAGAAGTTCACCCGGGTCGCCCAGGCGTGGTCGATCGTGGGCGTCGCCGCGGCCGTCGAGGTCGTGGACGGCGGGGTCGAGCGGGCCGGGGTGGCGCTGACGAACATGGGGCCGACCGCGCTGCGGGCGCACGGCGTGGAGGAGGCGCTGGTCGGGCAGCCCGCCGACGCGGGCGCCATCGCCGCCGCGGCCGAGCGCGCCGCCGAGGGCGCCGACCCGCCGGTGGACGCCGACGCCGACGCCGACTACCGGCGCCACCTGGCCCGCGTGCTGACCCGGCGGGCGCTGGCGGCGGCCGTGGACGCGGCCGTGAACGAGACGGGGGACGCGGTGGGGGACGCGGTGGTGGGGACGTGAAGCTGGAGCACCGGTTCACCGTGCCCGCACCCGTGCCGGCGGTGTGGGAGGCGCTGCTCGACCCGGAGCGGGTCGCGCCGTGCCTGCCCGGAGCCACCCTCACCGGCGTGGACGGGCGGCGGTTCACCGGCACCGTCAAGGTCAGGCTCGGGCCCGTCACCCTGCTCTACCGGGGCGCGGGCGAGTTCACCTCGGTCGACGAGCGCGTGCACGCCGCCGTGCTCAAGGCCACCGGCAAGGACACCAGGGGCAACGGCACCGCGTCCGCCACCGTGTCGGTCGCGCTGACCCCGGGCGCGGCGGGCACCGACGTCTCCGTGGTCACCGACCTGTCCGTCACCGGCCGGCCCGCCCAGCTCGGGCGCGGCCTGATCGGCGAGGTCAGCGGCAAGGTCGTGGCCGAGTTCGCCGAACACCTGGCGACGCGGCTCGCGCCGGCGGAAGCTGAGGAGGTGACTACCCAGGAGAGCCGGCCCCACCTGAGGGCGGTGCCGGACGAGCCCCTCGACCTGATCGACACCGCCGGCGTCCCCGTGCTCAAGCGCGCGCTGCCGGTCGTGCTCGGCGTGGTGGCGCTGGTGCTGCTGGTCCGCGGCCTGCGCGGGCGGCACCGCTGAACGCGCGCGGCAGGCGGCCGGTCCCCGGGCTGGTCGCCTGCGTCGCCGCGCTCTGCGCCGCCGCGGCCTGCACCGGCTCGCCCGTGGTGATCACCACGCCCCGGACGGCGCCGGCCACGACGTCCTCGGCCGCGCCCGAGCCGCCGTCGTTCACGCTGGCCGCGGGCGGGGACGTCCTGATCCACCCGGCGCTGACCGAGCAGGCCGACCGGGACGGCGCCCGGAACTTCGTGCCGCTGCTCGACGGCCTGCGGCAGGCCGTCGACGCCGACGTGTCCATCTGCCACCTGGAGACGCCGCTGTCCGCGCCCGGCGCGCCCACCTACGGCTACCCGGCGTTCAGCGCGCCGCCCGAGGTCGCGACGGCGCTGAAGGACATCGGCTACGACAGCTGCTCCACCGCGTCCAACCACACCCTCGACCGGGGCGCGCCGGCCATCAGGACCACGCTGGACGCCCTGGACGCGGCGGGCCTGGAGCACACCGGGTCGTTCCGCTCGCCGGAGGAGGCCGCGACCCCGCTGCTGCTGGACGTCGGCGGCGTGAAGGTCGGGCACATCGCCTTCACCTACGGCTTCAACGGCATCCCGCTGCCGGAGCCGTGGATGGCGAACCGGCTGACCACGCGGGGCGTGCTGGAGGCGGCGCGGGCGGCCCGCGCCGCGGGCGCGGAGGTGGTGGTGGCGAGCCTGCACTGGGGCGAGGAGTACCGGCACGAGGCCACGCCGCAGCAGCGCGAGATGGCCCGCGAGGTGCTGGCCGACCCGGCCGTGGACCTGATCATCGGCACGCACGTGCACGCCGTGCAACCGATCGAGCAGGTCAACGGCAAGTGGGTGGTCTACGGCATGGGCAACGAGGTGGCGCGCCACTCCGAGCCGCGCGGCATCACCGAGGAGGGCATCGTCACCCGGTTCCGGTTCGTGAAGGGCGCCTCGGGCTGGTCGGTCGCCGAGGCGTCCTACGTGCCGACCCTGGTCGAGTTCGGCCCGCCGATCCGCGTGGTCGACCTGACCCGCGTGCCCGCCACCCCGCGCCGCACCGAAGCCCTGACCCGCACCGACGGCGTGGTCCGAAGCCTGGGCGCCCCCATCACCCACCCCTGACCGCGCGTGTCCTCCACCCGGACACCACGAGTCCTCCACTCCGACACCGCGAGTCGTACGTTCAGGTCGGGCGAGTCGTACGTTCAGGTCGGGCGAGTCGTACCTTCCGGCCGGGCGAGTCGTACGCCCAGAACCCGCGTGTCATGCGTTCAGCTCGCGCGTGTCATGCGTTCAGACCGCGCGTGTCAGGCGTTCAGGACCCGGGAGTTCCGCGTTCGAGCAGGACCCGGACCCGGTCGAGCCGGTCGAGCCAGCGCGACGCCGTCCCCTCGTCGGCGGCGACACCGGCGAACAGGTCGGGCGCCGGCGCCCGCACCGGCACCGGCAGCCGGCCGCCCACCGGGCGCAGCGAGTCGGACGTCACGTCGCCGTCCAGCAGGGACGCCGTCCCCAGCCCGCACGCGAAGTCCAGCTCGGGCAGGGCGCCGGCCAGCGCCAGCCCCGCCGCCAGCCCCACCGACGACTCCACGGCCGACGACACCACGCACGGCAGGCCGCACGCCTCGGCCACCGCCAGCGCCCGCCGCACCCCGCCCAGCGGCGCGACCTTGATCACCGCCACGTCCGCCGCGCCCGCCAGGGCCACGGCCAGCGGGTCCTCGGCCCGCCGGATCGACTCGTCGGCCGCGACCCGCACGTCCACCCGCCTGCGCACGGCCGCCAGCTCCTCGACCGACCGGCACGGCTGCTCGACGTACTCCAGCCCGCCCGCCGCGCGGTCCAGCTCGCGGACGGCGGCGACGGCGGTGTCCACGTCCCACGCCGCGTTCGCGTCCACCCGGACCGCGCCGGCCGGGCCGAGGGCGTCGCGCACGGCCGCCACCCGCTCCAGGTCGTCGCGCAGCGGCGTGCCCGGGTCGGCGACCTTCACCTTGGCGGTCGAGCAGCCGGACGCCGCGACGATCTCGTGCGCGCGCTCGGGCGACACCACCGGGACCGTGCAGTTGACGGGGACCTCCGCGCGGACCGGCGCGGGCCAGCCCTGGTCGGCGGCCTCCAGCGCGCACGCCAGCCACGGCGCGGACTCGGCGTCGGAGTAGTCCTCGAAGGCGCAGAACTCGCCCCACCCGGCGGAGCCCTCCAGCAGCACGCCGTGGCGCACCGCGATGCCCCGGAACCGGTTGCGCATCGGGATCGAGTAGACCAGCACCGGGGGATCCTAGAGCGGGTCGAGGGCGGCGACGCGACGCAGCGCGCTGTCCGACAGCTCCGGGTCGAGTTCCTCGGCGAGCACGCGCAGCGCGTCGGCGAACCGGTCCACGCGCCGGTCCAGCCCGCCCAGCTCCCGGGTCGCCTCGGCCAGCTCGGCGGCCAGGCCGGGGCGGTTCGCGGTCCGGCGCAGGGACTCCCGGGTCGCCTGCGCGTCGCGCAGGGACACCAGGGCGCGCCACAACTGGTGCTCGACGCGCGACACCCGCCTCGGGTCCAGCTCGCGCACGGCGTCGAAGTGCCCGCACATCCGGCTCGCGCGCCGCCGCTGCTCCGGGTCGGTGAACTGGAGTTCGTGCACGACGTCGGCGCCGGGGGCGGCGAGCGCCAGGTCCCGGTCGGTGAGGCGGCCGGGGAAGGCGGCGACCACGCACACGACGACCACCGGCGCGCACGCCAGCCCCGCCGACCACCACGGCGACGGCCCGACCACCGCCAACGCGCACGCCACCAGGGCGGCGGGGAGCAGCAGCGGGCGCACCTGGGCCCTCCGGAACCGCCGGCGGGCGACCCGCGCGGCGGCCGCCCGGTCCGAGCCCGGTCGCCACATCCACCAGCGGGGCGCCGCGGGCGCCGGGGTCAGCCGCGCCACCGGTGCTCCATCGCGATCACGAGTCCTCCACGGTCGACCCGACCCACCGGGTGGAGTCTCCCGGCTCGCGCCCCCCGGCGCACGAGCGGGTCGCCACAGCCCACCGCGGGCCCGCGCGACCCCGACCGCTACCCGACCTCGGGCAGCTTCGGGCCGAGGAGGTCGTCGGCGTCCACGATCCGGTAGGCGTAGCCCTGCTCCGCCAGGAAGCGCTGGCGGTGGGCGGCGTAGTCGGTGTCGAGGGTGTCGCGGGACACCACCGAGTAGAAGTGGGCCTGCCTGCCGTCGCCCTTGGGGCGCAGCAGCCGGCCCAGGCGCTGGGCCTCCTCCTGCCGCGACCCGAACGTGCCCGACACCTGCACGGCCACCGACGCCTCGGGCAGGTCGATGGAGAAGTTCGCCACCTTCGACACCACCAACGTGCTCAGCTCGCCCCGCCGGAAGGCGTCGAACAGGGCCTCGCGCTCCTTGTTCTTCGTCGAACCCTGGATCACCGGCGCGTCCAGCGCCTCGCCCAGGGCCTCCAACTGGTCCAGGTACGCGCCGATCACGAGCGCCGGCTCGCCCGGGTGCTGCGCCAGGACGGCCTTGACCACGGGCAGCTTGGTGCGGGCCGTGGAGCACAGCTTGTAGCGCTCCTCCGGTTCGGCCGTCGCGTACTCCAGGCGCTCGTTGTCGGTGAGGGTGACCCGGACCTCCGTGCACTCGGCGGGCGCGATCCAGCCCTGCGACTCGATGTCGCGCCACGGCACGTCGTAGCGCTTGGGCCCGATGAGCGAGAACACGTCGCCCTCCTGGCCGTCCTCGCGGACCAGCGTCGCGGTGAGGCCGAGGCGGCGGCGGGACTGGAGGTCGGCGGTCATCCGGAACACCGGGGCGGGCAGCAGGTGGACCTCGTCGTAGACGATCAGGCCCCAGTCGCGCGAGTCGAACAGCTCCAGGTGCTTGTACTCGCCCTTCGACCTGCGGGTGATCACCTGGTAGGTGGCGATGGTGACCGGGCGGATCTCCTTGCGCTCGCCCGAGTACTCGCCGATCTCCTCCTCGGTCAACGAGGTGCGCGCGATCAGCTCCCGCTTCCACTGGCGACCGGCCACGGTGTTGGTGACCAGGATCAACGTCGTCGCCCGCGCCTCGGCCATGGCCGCCGCGCCGACCAGGGTCTTGCCCGCCCCGCACGGCAGCACGACCACGCCGGAACCGCCCGCCCAGAACGCCTGCGCGGCCTTGCGCTGGTAGTCGCGCAGCTGCCAGCCGTCCTCCTCCAGCTCGATCGGGTGGGCCTCGCCGTCGACGTACCCGGCCAGGTCCTCGGCGGGCCAGCCGATCTTGAGCAGCAGCTGCTTGAGCCGGCCGCGCTCGCTGGGGTGGACGACCACGGTGTCGTCGTCGATGCGCGCGCCCACCATGGGCTTGACCTTCTTGTGGCGCAGCACCTCCTCCAGCACCGCGCGGTCCAGCGACACCAGCGTCAGGCCGTGCGCCGGGTGGTTGGCCAGCTGGAGGCGGCCGAAGCGGCCCATGGTGTCGACCACGTCCACCAGCAGCGGCTGCGGCACCGGGTAGCGGGAGAAGCGGACCAGGGCGTCGACGACCTGCTCGGCGTCGTGGCCGGCGGCGCGGGCGTTCCACAGGGCCAGCGGCGTGACCCGGTAGGTGTGGACGTGCTCGGGGGCCCGTTCCAGCTCGGCGAACGGCGCGATGGCGGTGCGGGCGTCGTCCGACAGCGGGTGGTCGACCTCCAGCAGGAGGGTCTTGTCCGACTGGACGATCAAGGGGCCGTCGGTCACTGGTGCGCACTCCCGTCGATTTGGGTACCTCCAGTGTGCCCACCACGTGCAAGTCCGGTGCCCGACCGCGTGTGCGCCTGGTCACGACCCTGGGACTACCTTCTGGGTCGTCACGCGCACCCGTCCAGCGAGGATGATCATGAGCAACGAGCCGAACCAGCCCGCCGAGGACGCGCCGAAGCCCACCCCGCGGGGTTCCGCCTCGCCGAACGCGCGGGACGTGCCCGGTGGGCCGGACGTGCCACCGGCCGACGCGGAGCGCATCGCCGCCTCCGAAGCCGCCGCCGCGTCCGCCGGTGAGCCCCGGATGACCACCCCGGCGTCCACCGGCCTCGGCTCCGGCGACGCGGAGCCGGAGGTCCGGCCCGAGGCGGGCGCGGGCGCTCGGGAGCAGCCGGTCGCCGGCAACGAGCCCGCCACGCCCGCCGGGCCCACGGCCGTGACCGGTGCCCGACCCGCGCCCTCCGCCGACCCGGTGGCCACCGGGACCGGTGAGCCGGCCTCCGAGGCGCCGGCCGCCGACGAGCCGTCGACCGGGGGCGGGGTGGCCGCCGCGTCCGCTGCCGGCGGCGCGGCCGCCGACGAACCCGCGGGCACGGCGGGTGCCGCCGGCGCGAACGTGGCGGGTGGGGCCGGCGGTGCCGACTCCGGTGTGGCGGGTCCCGCCGGTGGCGGCGTGCCGCCCGCCCGACCGGTCGGCGAGGTGCCGCCCGGCCCCGGCGCCTCGGCGCCCGGTGTCGCGCCCGCCGACTCGATCGACGACTCGATCACGCCCGGCTCGACGGCCGCCGCTGCCGGTGGGGCTGCCGCCGGTGGGGCTGCCGCCGGTGGGGCTGCCGCCGGGAGGACTGCCGCTGCCGGCTCGACCTCCGCCGCTGACCCGACCGCCGCTGCCGGCGGGGCTGCCGCCGGTGGGGCCGCTGCCGGTGAAGCCGCTGCCGGTAGGGCCGCTGCCGGCGGGGCCGCGCCCGCGCCCACCCCCGCCGACCCCGGTTCCGCCGCCGTCCCACGGGCGGGCGACTCGGGCGACCACGACGCCAAGCCGTCCGGGGCGGGCAGGAAGGTCCTCATCGTCGCCGCCATCGTCGTGCTGGCCGCCGTGGTCGTGTTCGGCGTGGTCCGGCTGGCGGGCGGCGGTTCGACGGAGGCCGGGGACTGCGTCGACGTCACGTCCGAGTTCGAGGACAACCCCGAGGTCAAGAGCCTCGACTGCGACGACGACCGGGCCTCGTTCAAGATCGGCGCGGTGGTCGACGACATGGAGGCCGCCTGCCCCGACGAGGGCAGCTACTCCGAGGTCTCCGCGGGCGACGGCGGCCGGAAGCTCTGCCTGCTGCCGAACATGGTCGAGGGCGCCTGCTACCAGCCAGAGGAGGCCGGCACCGGGTTCGACAAGTCCGAGTGCGCCGGCCCGTCGACGATCAAGGTCACCAAGGTGGTCCAGGGCTCCACGGACCTGGAGGCATGCCCGGACTCCGCCGGCATGTCCTACCCCCAGCCGCCGGTCACGTACTGCCTCGCGCCCGCCGAGGAGTGAACACGCGCGGGTGAATCCGCTCAAGCCGAGCCGCGACCGCGCCGATGCCCCGGATCATGCGCACGAAGATCAGGTGGGGCGTCGGCGCGGTCGCGGTGGTCATCGCCTTCGCGTTCGTGATGCCGCTGCTCGGCGGCGGTGACGGCGGCGCCTCCTCACCCGGTCCCGTGCCGGGCTCCTGCGGACGGGTCGAGGGCAACGGCGACCAGGACCGGTACGAGATCGCGGACTGCTCGGACGACCTGGCCGCCGTCCGGGTCGCCAAGGTCGTCGACGAGGTCGCCCAGTGCCCGGCCGGCGCGCCCTACACGACCTTCACCAGCGAGTACACCCTCTGCCTCATCCCCAACTTCGTCGAGGGCTCCTGCTACGTGCGGGACCCGCGCGCCGGCCTGCGCAAGGTCGGCTGCGACGTGCCCGGCGCGACCCGCGTGCTCAAGGCCGCGCAGGGCGTCGTGAGCTGCGGCGACAACCCCACGGCCCGCTACCCCGAACCCAAGGTCACGTTCTGCCTGAGCCGCCCCCTGTGACCGGCCGCTGATTCGGCTGCGCCGGGGAGCCGCCCGGCGGTACGTTCCGCTCGCCTACCGAGAGGAACGCAGGTGACCACGCCCCCGAACCAGCCGCCTCACGGCCAGCCCCAGGGCTTCCCGCCACCCCAGCAGCCGGCCTGGGGCCCGCCGTCGCCGCCGCAGGGCTCCCCCGGCCAGTACCCGCAGCAGCCCGGCCACCCGCCGCCCGGACAACCCGCCGACCACCCCGGTCACCCCGGTCACCTCGGTCAGCCCGGCTACCCGCAGCCCGGCCAGGCCGGTTACGCGGCCCCGGTCCAGGGCGGCTACCCGCAGGCATACCCCCAGGCATACCCCCAGGCATACCCCCAGGCACACCCGCAGGCGTACCCCCAGGCATACCCGCAGGCCCACCCCCAGGGCTACGGCCCGCCCGGCGGCCACCCCCCGTACCCGTCGGGCGGTCAGCAGTTCCCGCCGCCGAGGAAGGGCACCCCCCGGGCCGCCAAAGCGGTGCTCGGCGTGGTCGTCCTGGGCGCCGTCGGCATCGTGGTCGCGGGCCTGATCGGCAACTTCACCGGTGCCGGGGGCGCCGGGGAGGGCGACTGCCTGAAGGTCAACAAGGCGAGCGTGACGGAGTCCGACGTCGAGCAGGTCGACTGCGGGGCGCCCGAGGCCGCCCTCAAGGTGGCGACCCGCCTGGACAGCGGCACCGACTCCTGCCCCGAGGGCGACTACACCGAGTTCTACAGCACCGGCGGGCGCCGCAGCGACGGCTACAAGCTGTGCCTGGTCCTCAACGCCTCGGAGGGGGACTGCTTCAAGCAGGAGGGCACGATTGTGGCGGCCAAAACCACCAAGGTGACCTGCGATACACCCGGTGCTTTCCGGGTCGACCGGGTCATCGGCAGCAGCGACGAGAACGCGTGCGCGAGCGGTGACACGGCGGTCGTTTACTCGCTGCCGGCGACGACCATCTGCCTCACGAACCCCTGAGCCCCTGAATGCGAAAGAAGAGGGGGCCTTCTCGCAATTGAAGGCCCCCTTATGACTCTCCGTCGTTAAGTGGTTCCCGGCGGCAACATGTCGCCGATCTCCAGCCGCTCGGGCAGCACCTCTTCGGTGTCCATCATGTCCGCGACCCGCTGGAGCCGGGCCGGGTTGAGCGACAGCGGGAACGTGCCGATGGACACCAGCGCGGCGGTCTGCTGGTCGACGTCCATGTAGCTGGTCAGGACGTCCTGCACGGACAGCTTGTCGTTCGACGCCGCCTCCTGCGCGTCCCGCAGGACCTGCCGGAACAGGTTCAGCGTGCGCGGGTTGGCCTCGGCGAACTTCTTGCTCGACGCGTAGCCGGACACCGGGAAGTCCTTGGTGGGGCCGATCGCGGTGTCGGCGAGGACGCGGGCGCCCGCGTTGCGCTGCGCCTGGGTGATGAACGGCTCGGTCATCCAGGCCGCGTCCACGGTCCCGGCCCGCATCGCGTCCACCATCTGCTCGAACGGCATCTCCTGGAACCGGATGCTCTGCTTCTCCACGCCGGTGGTCCGCAGCATGGTCGTGGTGGTCAGGGCGCCGATGTTGCCCAGGGTGTTGACCGCGATGCGCGGCGAGGCCAGCTTGTCCGGGCTGTCGTAGTTGTTGTCCAGGGTGACCAGCGCCATCGTGTTCGAGCCCGCCTGGTACGCCTCGCCCTGGAGCTGGAGCTGGGTGCCCTCGGCGAACGCGCGGAGCAGGTTGACGTGGCTGCCCCAGGTGATGTCCAGGGTGGTGTCGAGCTGCTTGATGCCCTCGGCCTCGTCCCCGACCGTGACCAGCTGCACCTGGAGGCCCGCCCGCTCGAACAGCTTCTCGTTCAGGGCGAGCCGCAGCGGCGCGACGTCCACCACGGGCAGGACGCCGATGCGCAGCGTGTTGCGCTCGACCTCGGGGCGGTCGTCGCCGTCGGTGCCGGGCAGCAGTCCGCACGCCGTCAGGGTCGCGGCACACGCGAACAACGCTGCCGCACGTCGCAGAACACGCGCTGGGGTAGGCATGGCACCTCTCGCCTGGATGACCTCATGCAGCGGGGTCTTTTTGATCAACGAATATTTCGACGCACTTGTCGATGCCGGGGATGGTAACCACCCAGAGGTATGAAACGACAGCCCTGCTCCGATACGGTGAGTGCTTCCGGAGTCTTCCCCGGGGCAGGGGTCGCGCACTACGCTGCCGGCCGGGTGGCACAGGTCGTCGCGGACCGTCGTGCCCCCGGGCGGGGGAGGGGTGCCTAGCCGGCACCACCGCTCCTGTGCTGCAATTCGGCCCTAATTCAGAGTCCATGCTTCGGTCCTTGGGGAGAGGCCGGGGAACCACTGCTGCCGGAAGAGGAAGCCCAGGGTGGCCCGTCGAGAGAGAGGTCCCAGCCAGTCAGGCGTGGGGATTCCACCGCGCTCGGAAAGCCCCGGAACGGGTGACGGACTGGCTGCGTTGAGTGATGGAACTGTGACCGAGTCCACGGGTGCCAACCCCAGCACCGACGTGCGCGAGCAGCAGGCCCGCCCCGCCGCGTGGCGGCTCCGCAACTGGCGGCTGCCCACCAAGCTGGCGGCCGTCCTGCTCATCCCCACCGTGGCCGCGCTCGCCCTGGGCGGCCTGCGGGTGCAGTCCGACCTCGCCGACGCGACCGAGTTCAACCGCCTGGCCAACCAGATCCAGCTGGAGGCGGCCGTCGCGGACCTGGTGCAGCAGCTCCAGCGCGAGCGCGACCTGAGCGCCAGCCACGTGGCCTCCGGCAAGGAGCTGGACCGCGTCGTGCTCGACCGGCAGCTGCGCCGCGTCAACGACGAGATCGACGCGCTCAACGGCCGCATCCTGGAGCTGAGCGGCGACCTCGAGGACGACGTCGTCACCCGGTTCCGCCGGGCCTCGGACCAGCTCAACCGGCTCAACAGCCTCCGCAACGCGGTCCGCGACACCCAGTACCCGTCCGACGCGGTGCTGCGCACCTACTCCGAGTCGGTGGAGAGCCTCCTCGACCTCGGCGAGCAGGCCATCGCGGGCATCAACCACCCCGAGCTGGTGCGGCTGCACCTGGCCACCAACGCCATCGCCCGCATCAAGGAGCAGGAGTCGCGCAAGCGCGGCATCATGCTCGACGTCTTCCAGCGCGGCACGTTCAGCGCGGGCCAGCAGCGCCAGCTGCTCGCGGCCAACGCCGAGCTGGACGCCGCCCGCAACGACTTCCGCAAGTCCGCGACCCCCGACCAGGCCAAGATCTACGACGACACGGTCACCGGTCTGATCGTCGACACCGCGAACGACATGCAGGAGACGGCGCTCAACCTGGCCGGCGCGGGCCGCAACCTGAACACGCTGCGCCCCGAGAAGTGGGACATCGCCTCCACGCTGACCGTGAACCTCACCCGGGACGTGGAGGTCCTGCTCCTGGAGCAGCTCCAGAGCCGCACCAACGAGCTGACCGGCATCGCCCGCGCCGCGGCGTTCCGCGACTCCGGCATCGTGCTCGGCGCGCTGCTGCTGGCCCTGGTCATGGCGCTGTTCGTGGCCCGGTCGATCCTCAACCCGCTGCGCGTGCTGCGCCGCACCGCCCTCGAGGTCGCCGACCGCGGCCTGCCCGAGGCGGTCGGGGCGATCCTGAAGGACCCGAACCCCGAGGAAGCCGCCAAGACGGCCATCGCGCCGGTGCCGATCACCACCCGCGAGGAGGTCGGCCAGGTCGCCCGCGCGTTCGACGCGGTGCACGGCGAGGCGGTGCGGCTGGCCGCCGAGCAGGCGCTGCTGCGCGACAACGTCAACTCGATGTTCGTCAACCTGTCCCGCCGCTCGCAGGCCCTGGTCGAGCGCCAGCTGAACCTGATCGACCGGCTGGAGCAGGACGAGCAGGACCCCGACCAGCTCGCCAGCCTGTTCGAGCTGGACCACCTCGCCACCCGCATGCGGCGCAACAGCGAGAACCTGCTGGTCCTCTCCGGCACCGACCTGTCGCGGCGGCTCACCCGCCCCGTCCCGGTGGCCGAGGTGCTCGGCGCCGCGGTGTCCGAGGTCGAGCAGTACGCCCGCGTGCAGGTCGGCCAGGCGCCGGAGCTGACCGTCCAGGGCCGCGCGGTCAACGACCTCGTGCACCTGATCGCGGAGCTGCTGGACAACGCCACCGTGTTCTCGGACCCGGTGACCAAGGTCACCGTGCGCACGGCCCGCACCCGCAAGGGCGAGCTGGCCATCGAGATCCAGGACCGCGGCGTCGGCATGGGCGAGCAGGAGATCAAGGACGCCAACGAGCGGCTGGCCGACCCGCCGGACGTGGACGTCTCGGTGTCCCGCCGGATGGGCCTGTACGTGGTCGCGCGGCTGGCCAAGCGCCACGACATCCGGGTGCGGCTGCGCCCCAACGAGGACATCGAGGGCGGCACCACCGCGCTCGTGCTGGTGCCCGAGACGCTGGTCCAGCAGCCCGGCTCGCCGATGGAGCCCCCGGCGGCGTTCGGTGGCGGCAGCTCGGCGCAGCGCGCGTCGGGCATCGCCGGCGCGTTCGGCCTCGGCGGCTCGACCCGCTCCGACGACGAGCCGAGCTTCCCCAGCTTCCCGAGCCTGGCCCCGGTGGAGGACGAGCAGCCCGCGTTCCCGGTGAGCCTCGTGCGCGGCGAGGGCGAGCACGACGCGGCGCGCCTGCCCGCGTTCGGCGAGGCCCCGGCGGCCGCCGAGACCCCGGCCGAGACCTCTCAGGAGATCTCCCAGCCGTGGCTGGCCTCGCTCGACGCGCACGACGCGGAGCACGAGCCGTCCGGGTCGTTCGGCGAGCCGACGCTGTTCACCGCCTACGAGGACCGCGACGAGCACGACCAGGCCCACGAGCACGGGTTCGAGACCACCCAGTTCGCCGCGGCGGTCGACGCGAACTTCACCGCCGACGAGCCGGAGCCGGCGCACCGCAACGGCACCTCGCCCGTCCCCGCCCGCCCCGCCGACGTCGAGGTGGACGCGCCCACCGAGCGGCTGCCGATCTACGAGGCGGTCCTGTCGCAGTGGTTCCAGGCCGTGGGCAGCGAGACCTCCGCGGCCACCGCGCAGGCCGTGCCGCCCGCCGCCGCGCCGCCCGCCGCCGAGCCCGGGGCGGGGACGCCGCTGCCGACCCGTCGGTCCAGGTCCGCGACGCCGGAGGCGTCCGCCGGGCAGCTGCCGACCGGGTTCGGGCAGACCGCGCCGGGCCGCGAGGCGTCCGGCTTCGCCGACCCGGCGATCGGCGACACCGCCTACGTCGACCCCGGTGACGCGCTCGCGCAGCGCGGCACCCTCGACGTCGGCGCGAACGGCAACGGCCTGCCCGAGCGCGAGGCCGAGAACGGCACGCCTACCCTGATCGGGGGAGGGTTGCCCAAGCGGCAGCCCGGCTCGCCCAACAACCTGCCCAAGCGCGCTGCGGAGGTGTCCCGCGTGACCGAGCCCGAGCCGGTCGCCGAACCCGAACAGGGTGACGCCGAGTCGGTGTGGCAGTCGCCGGCGGACGAAGGTTGGCAGGCGGCCCAGTCCTTGCTGAACAAGGTCCCCGAGACCACGACGGAGGCGGGATTGCCCAAGCGGGTTCCCAAGGCTCAGCTCGTGCCCGGATCCGCCGCGCCGAAGCCCCAGGCGGCGGAGCGGCAACCGCAGCGGCCCCCGCTGCCACCACGATCGGCCGACGCGATCCGTGGACGCATGTCGAGTCTTCAGCAGGGCGTCCGCCGAGGGCGACACGCGTTGATCGACGCTTACGCTGGTGACATGTCGAGCCGGCAAGACGAGGAGCAGGAGTGACGACCGCAGCTCAGCCAGGAAGCTTTGGTTGGCTTATCACCGACTTCGTGCGCCGGGTTCCCGGTGTAGCGCATTCAGTGGTCGTGTCGGCCGACGGGCTTCTGCTCGCCGGCTCGCAGGGCCTGCCCCGCGACCGCGCCGAACAACTGTCCGCCGTGGCCTCCGGGCTGGTCAGCCTGACCCAGGGTGCCGCCCGCTGCTTCGAAGCGGGCGCGGTCAACCAGACCGTGGTCGAGATGGAACGGGGCTACCTGTTCCTGATGTCGATCAGCGACGGGTCGTGCCTCGCCGTGCTCGCGGCGCCCAACTGCGACATCGGCCTGGTCGCCTACGAGATGACCCTCCTGGTCGAGCGCGTGGGCCAGCAGCTGACCCCGGAGCTGCGCGCGCAGCTCCAGGGCGTGGTTCGGCGGTAGTCCTCATGAGATCGTGGGGGTGAAGGTAAATGGCTGAACGATCTGGCGCCGGTGGCCGCCGCTTCGGTAGGAACTTCAACTACCAGGAGTGGGCGGTCGGCGGCTTCCGATTCGCTGAGCCGGATGCCGACCCCGCACAGGACGAGGAAGCCGAGGACGCACCGAACTCGTGGTCGGGCCGCCGGGCGGAGCGGGCACCGGGACCACCGCGGGTCGAAGGCACAGGGCAGGGGCAAGGCGACATGTCACAGCGTGAGGTTGACGACTCGTCGTACGACTACGACGACGTCCCCAACCGGTTCGACATCGACGGGTACGGCAGTGGGCTGTTCGGGGGTCCGGGCGCCGACCTGTTCGGTGCCCACGGCTTGCCCGACAGCGTGCCGGAGCAGGTGCCGTACACGACCGGACCGCAGCCGGTCGTGCGACGGCAGGAACCCACCCCGGAACCCTCCGAGGAGTCCGGTTCGCTGGTCCGCCCGTACACCCGCACCGGCGGGCGCACCCGTCCCGACTACGACCTCGCCATCGAGGCGCTGGTGTCCACCAGCGAGAAGGGCATGGACCGGGAGGCGGCGGTGCTGCCCGAGCACCGGTCCATCTGCGGGCTGTGCACCGACACCAGGTCGGTGGCCGAGGTCGCCGCACACCTCCGTCTGCCCCTGGGCGTCGTGCGGGTGCTGATCGGCGACATGGCGAGCATGGGTTTGGTTTTGATTCACCAGGGCGGCTTGGTCGTTGGGGACCGGCCTTCCATTGAATTCCTTGAGAGGGTGCTCAGTGGGCTTCGCAGGCTCTAGCCCCAACGCGGCCGAAGGCGCGCGGAAGCCGACGACCTCCGCGAAGATCGTGGTGGCGGGCGGGTTCGGCGTGGGCAAGACGACGTTCGTCGGTTCCGTGTCGGAGATCGTTCCGCTGACCACCGAAGCGGTGATGACCGAGGCCAGCGCCGGGGTCGACGACCTCTCGGCCACGCCGAACAAGGTCACGACCACGGTGGCCATGGACTTCGGCAGGGTGTCGCTGGACCAGGACCTGATCCTGTACCTGTTCGGCACGCCCGGCCAGCACCGGTTCTGGTTCATGTGGGACGACCTCGTGCGCGGCGCCATCGGCGCGATCGTGCTGGTCGACACCCGCCGGCTGGCCGACGCGTTCGCCTCGATCGACTTCTTCGACGACCGGCAGCTGCCGTACGTCGTCGGCGTGAACTGCTTCGACGGGCTGCTGCACCACCGCATCGAGGACGTGCGGGAGGCGCTGACCATCGACCAGTCCGTGCCGATAGTGACGTGCGACGCCCGCAACCGGCAGTCCACGAAGCAGACGCTCATCACGCTGGTGGAGCACGCCATGCGCCAGTGGATGTCGGTGCGCGCGGGCTGATCGCCCCCGCGGTCCTCGCGCCGGTGGCCGGCTCACCCCGCCCACCGGCGCGCCCGGCTGTCCGCGGCCGGTCGTCCGCTGCCCGTCTCTCCGCTGCTTGCCCGTCGGCGCCTTATGACAGGGTGTCGCCGGTGCCGTCCGTGCCGTCTTCGACCAGCGCGGCGGACGTGATGCGGTGCAGCGGGAAGCGGCGCACCTCGCCGTAGCTGACGTCCACGCCCTCCAGCACGCCGCCGCCCACCACCTGCGGCGTGATGACGCGGCGGGCCGCCGTGCCGTGGCCGTCGACGAAGTCGACCAGCACGTTGCGGCCCTGCCTGGCGGCCTGCTGGAGCAGGGCGAGCGTCGCCGACGGTCCCGCGCCCAGGTGGCCGGGCACCGACACCCTCGTCCCGCCCGTCGTGGTCGCCGCGCGGTCGCCCGCCCGGACCAGGCGGACCAGCTCGCCGAGCTGCTCCTCCGACGGCGCGGCGGGCGGCGCGGGCCTGCGGCGGCCCTTGCCCGCGATCCGGCGGCCCCGTTCGCGCAGGTCGAGCACCCGGCCGTCCGGTCCCTCGGCGGCGGGCGCGAACCCGGCGGCCCGCAGCGCGTCCACCACCTCGGCCAGCGGCAGCGGGCTGACCAGCACGGTCGGCGCGATCCGGCGCAGCTCCAGCCGCTCGGCGGTCGGGTGCGCCAGCACCTCGGCGACCAGCACCGGGTCGTCGCAGCGCAGGAACGACCCGGCCGCGCCGCCGCGCAGCCTGCCGTGCTTGCGGGCCGCGTCGTCGATCAGGTAGGTCAGGGACTGCGGCACCGGGGTGCGCGACCGCGACCGGAACAGCTCGTGCAGGTCGGCGGCGCTGCGGCCGGCGTCGAACGCCCGGCGCACCGAACCCTCGTGCACGCGGTAGACGGTGGCGCCGCCCGCCGACTCGACGTCGGCGACCAGCTCGATCTCGTCGGCCAGCTCCGGGTCGAGGCGGCCGGGCGCGACGACGGTCAGGTCGGCCTGCACCAGCACGTGGTCCACGGGCGCGGGCAGCGCGTCGCCGAGGCGCTTGGCGGCCGGGCCGGTGCCCTCGGTGAGCAGCGTGCGGCCCTGGGCGGTGACGGCGTCGAGCGCGAGCACGCCGACCTCGGTGCCCTCCTCCACGGTCCAGCGGACCAGCTCGTCGCGCAGGCGGCCGCCGCGCCGGGGCGCGCGCCAGGCCAGCACGGCGGCCAGCTCGTCCGGGTCGGTGATCGCGGTGCCCGGGTCGAGGGCGGCCAGGGCCTCCAGGACGCGCCTGCGGTCCCTCGGCGCGGCCGGGCGGTTCAGCTCGGGGGCGAGGGGGTTGAGCAGGCGGTCGCGGTCGTCGCGGCGGCCGATCAGCCCGGGCAGGCGGGGCAGGTCGAGCCACGCCTGGGCCAGCGCGGCCCACCGGTGCTCGGGCGCGGCCACCAGCCAGGCGTCGGCCTGCGTGGTCGGCACCCACTCCGGTTCGGCGCCCTCGCTGTCGGCGACCAGGCCCGCGTTGACGACCAGCTCGACCAGCAGCGCGGCGCGGCGCTCGTCGGCGTCCAGGTCCTTGGCCAGCTTGCGCAGGTCGCGCACGCCGAGGCCGCCCGACCGCAGCACCGGCGGCGGTTCGTCCGACCAGCCCTTGAGCAGCGACTCGACGTGGCGGGACAGCTCCAGCGCCACGCCGGCGCCCGTCCGGTCCACGGTGGCGGGCTCCCGGGCGGTGGTGCCCAGCGGCGGTTCGGCCACCCGCACGTCGCCCAGCGGCCGGTCGCCGCGGACCTTCAGGCCGACCTCGCGGGGCAGTTCGACGGTCAGCGAGTCGCGCCGCACCAGCAGCCCCCTGGCCAGCAGCTTCTGGATCGGCGTCTTGGCGTTGGCGAGCGAGACGACGTGGGCGGCGTCCTTGGTCTGCCCGACCGGCGGCCCGGCGGCGAGGGCCCGCAGCACGCGCCGCTCGTCCTCGGGCAACCCGTCCACCTCGACGTCGGCCAGCGCCGGCACCGACCGCCCCAGCCCGCACGGGAAGGGGTTGACCGCGTCCCGGGTGGCGGGGGGCGTGGAGATCGCCTCGTCGTCCCCCCACAGCAACGCCCGCTCGCGCAGCACCCCCACGGCCGCCCGAACGGCGTCGGACAGGTCCGCGCCGGCGGGCGGGTTCGCGTCACCGGCGCCGAACAACGCCTCCAGCCGCCCGACCGGAACCGGCGCCAGGTCGGCGTCCAGCACGAGCAGCGCTTCCAACACCGTCAGCGTGAAGGTGTCGAGGTCCTCGCAGGCCCGGGCCACCGAAGCCCGGGACCCGATCCGGGTGGCCAGCACGGTCGTGTCGGCCGGCGGCGGCGTGGCGAGGTCCGGCCGGGCGCGCAACAGCGCCACGAGCGCGGCGTCCTCCCGCGCCCGCAGCCACTCGGCAAGGGTGACGCCGGACATCCCCACCACGGTATATGCCACCCCCGCCCCCACCTCCACCCCCCAGCGCCTCCTCCCCCCAACCCCGGCGTGTCCTCCACTCCGACACGGCGTGTCCTCCACTCCGACATCGCGAGTCGTACGTCCAGACACCGCGAGTCGTACGTCCAGGACCGTCGTGTCGTACGTCCGGGACCCCCGAGTTCAACGCTCGCGCACCCCACCGGCCCGCCGGCCGGGTCCTGAACGCTGAACTCGCGCGACCCGAACGTACGACTCGCGTGATTTGAACGTACGACTCGCGGTGTCGGAGTGGAGGACACGCGATGTCCGGGTGGAGGACACGCGGTCAGGGGGTGGGCCAGTGGTGGGTGGTGGCCAGGTGGAGGACCAGGGCGGCGATGTTCCAGGCGTCGTCCTCGCCGCTGTGGTGGCGGCCTTCCAGGGGGAGGTCGGCGACGGTTAGGGCTTGGGCCATGCCCGGTCGTTTGCGCAGGTCGTGGGCCTGGGTGAAGACCAGTTTGGCGTTGGTGTGGTGTTGGCCGAAGGGGTAGGGGGTACCCGTGGCGCGGCACTGCCGTTCGAACTGCCTGCGGTCGTAGTCGCCCCAGCTGGCCCAGGGGCGGGTCGACGAGTGGTGCTCGGTGACCAGGAGGCGGCACGCCTCGCGGAACGTGGCGCCGGTGTCGACCTCGGCCTGGGTCAGGCCGGTCAGCTCGGTGCAGAAGGGGCTCACGGTGGAGCGCTGGGGGCGGACGAGGACGCGGTGGCGGGACAGGCGGGTGAGGGAGGTCAGGTCGACCACGGTCAGGCCGATCTCGATGATCTCGCTCACCTGACCGGGTGGCGGTTGCCCGTCCCAGCACGTCGCCTCGACGTCCACCACGTTCAGCAGCACGGCCGGGGTGTTCACGGTGGACAGGTTAGGTATCGCACAAGTGACGCGTCTCTCGGATTCCGGTCCGGGCACCGCGGGCCGACCCGAACGGCCCGGTGAGGCACACTTGACCCGACGCAGGCAACACCGAGGAGGAACCGTGGCCAAGGCCCGCCCCGAGCGCATCGACCCGAACTGGCCGGAGCCGCCCGCGGACGGCAAGTACGCGGTCAGCGAGCTGGCCGCCGACGTCCAGGGCGCGCTGTCCCCGTTCGGCAAGGTCACCTTCCCCCTGCCGGTCGAGGACCTCGGCTACCACCACCCGGTGACCGAGATCAACCGGTAGGGCCGCCGGCGCCCCACTAACACACGGACGCGCGCGGCGAACGAGCCGCGCGCGTTCCGCAATTTCGCCCGGACTACGCTCGATGGCCTCTTGCGCCGCGCAGTCCTGGGAGGTTCGCCGTGCCGGTCCCCGGCCCTGGTTACTCGATCACCGTCCGCCTGGAGGCCCCGCCGTCGGCGTCCGCCGCGGGCGACCTCGCCTCGGCGGTCGGTCGGGCCGGTGGCGTCATCACCGCGTTCGACGTCGTCGAGTCGCACGCCGACCGGGTGATCATCGACCTCACCTGCAACGCCCTGTCGGCCAACCACGCCAAGGACATCACCGACACCCTCGGCCTGCTGCCGGGCGTCGCGGTCCGCAAGGTGTCCGACCGGACGTTCCTGGTCCACCTCGGCGGCAAGATCGAGATCTCGTCCAAGGTCCCGCTGCGCAACCGCGACGACCTCTCCCGCGCCTACACGCCCGGCGTGGCCCGCATCTGCCAGGCCATCGCGGAGAACCCCGACGACGCCCGCCGGCTCACCATCAAGCGCAACACCGTCGCCGTGGTCACCGACGGCTCGGCGGTCCTCGGCCTGGGCAACCTCGGCCCGGCCGCCGCGCTGCCGGTGATGGAGGGCAAGGCCGCGCTGTTCAAGAAGTTCGCGGGCGTGGACGCCTGGCCGGTGTGCCTGGACACCCAGGACACCGAGGAGATCATCCGCGCGGTCGAGCTGATCGCCCCCGTCTACGGCGGCATCAACCTGGAGGACATCGCCGCGCCCCGCTGCTTCGAGATCGAGGCGCGGCTGCGCGAGAAGCTGGACATCCCGGTCTTCCACGACGACCAGCACGGCACCGCGATCGTCGTGGTCGGCGCGCTGCGCAACGCCCTGCGCGTGGTCGGGAAGAAGATCGAGGACTGCAAGATCGTGGTCTGCGGCGTGGGCGCGGCGGGCAGCGCGATCATCCGGCTGCTGCTCAAGCAGGGCCCCGGCGACGTGGTCGCGGTCGACGTGGACGGCATCGTGCACCGCGACCGCTCCGGCCTGGACGAGAACCTGAAGTCGATCGCGGCCTCCACGAACAAGTCCAACGTCAGCGGCCGGCTGCACGACGCGCTGGTCGGCGCGGACGTGTTCATCGGCGTGTCCGCCCCGAACCTGTTCGGCGCCGAGCAGGTCGCCACGATGAACCCCGGCGCGATCGTGTTCGCGCTGGCCAACCCGGACCCGGAGATCGACCCGATGGAGGCGCAGAAGCACGCCGCCGTCGTGGCCACCGGGCGCAGCGACTTCCCGAACCAGATCAACAACGTGCTGGCGTTCCCCGGCGTGTTCCGGGGCCTGCTGGACGCCAACGCGCACACCATCACCGACTCGATGCTGCTGGCCGCGGCGAACGCCATCGCGGACGTGGTGGACGGCGACCGGCTCAACGCCTCGTTCATCGTGCCCAGCGTGTTCGACACGACGGTGGCGCCGGCGGTGGCCGAGGCGGTGCGGAAGGCGGCGACCGGGGCGTCCTGACCCGGGTCGCGCCGGCCCGGTTCGAGGGCCCGGGTTCGAGGGCACGGGTCGCGCCGGCGTGGGTTCGCCGGCCCGGGTCGCGTGGGCGCGGGTTCGTGGGCCCGGGTTCGCGGGCGCGGCCTAGCATCGCCGGTATGAGCGAGCACCTCACCCACGTCGACGCCACGGGCGCGGCGCGCATGGTCGACGTCTCCGGCAAGGAGCCGACCACGCGCACCGCGGTGGCCTCCGGCGTGCTGCGCACGACCGGGGAGGTGGTGGCGCTGCTCGGCCGTGACGGCCTGCCCAAGGGCGACGCGCTGGCCACCGCCCGCGTCGCCGGGATCATGGCCGCGAAGCGGACCTGGGAGCTGGTGCCGCTGTGCCACCCGATCGCGCTGTCGGGCGTGCGCGTGGACCTGGCGCTGGGCGAGGCGGAGGTGCGCATCACGGCGACCGTCCGCACGACCGACCGCACCGGCGTGGAGATGGAGGCGCTGACCGCGGTGTCCGTGGCGGGCCTGACGCTGCACGACATGGTGAAGGCGGTCGACCCGGCGGCTCAGCTCGACGCCGTGCGGGTGGAGCGCAAGGAGGGCGGCAAGACCGGCCTGTGGGAGCGACCGTGAGGCGCGCGCGGGTGATCACGGCGTCCAACCGGGCGTCCGCCGGCGTCTACGAGGACCGCTCGGGGCCGGTGATCGTGGCGTGGCTGCGGGAGCGCTCCTACGACGTGCCGGACGCGGTGGTGGTGCCGGACGGCGAGCCGGTGGCGGAGGCGCTGCGGCGGGCCGTGGCGGACGGCGTGGCGGTGGTGGTCACCACCGGCGGCACGGGCGTCAGCCCGACCGACCGCACGCCGGAGGCGACCCGCTCGGTGCTGGACTACGAGGTGCCGGGGGTGGCGGACGCCATCCGCCTGGCCGGGTGGCCGCGGGTGCCGACGGCCGTGCTGTCGCGCGGAGTGGCGGGTGTCGCGGGCCGCACGTTCGTGGTGAACCTGCCGGGCTCGACCGGCGGGGTGCGCGACGGCTTGGACGTGCTCGCGACCGTGCTGGAGCACGCGGTCGACCAGGTGGCCGGAGGTGATCACGCGTGACGGAGGTGCTGCGCGCGACCGTCAGCGGCGAACCGCTGTCGGTGGACGAGCACGCGGAGCTGGTGGGGCGCGCCGCCGCCGGCGCGGTGGTGACGTTCGCCGGGGTGGTCCGCGACCACGACGGCGGCCGGTCGGTGCGGGAGCTGGAGTACGTCGGCCACCCGACGGCCGCCGCGGTGGTGGCCGAGGTCGTCGCGGACGTGGTGGCCCGGTTCGGCGGGGTGCGGGCGGTGGCCGTGTCGCACCGGGTCGGCGCGCTGGCGATCGGGGACGTGGCGCTGGCGTGCGCGGTGTCGGCCGATCACCGACGCGAGGCGTTCGACGTGTGCTCGGAGCTGGTCGACGAGGTGAAGCGCCGGCTGCCGGTGTGGAAGCGGCAGGTGTTCGCCGACGGCAGCGACGAGTGGGTCAACATGCCGTGAGACGGGCGAGGGCCCGACCGCCGAGGGGAAGGCGGTCGGGCCCGTGCCGGCTCACGCCGACCGGATCGCCGGGGCCTGGATCACTTGGTGGCGATCTTGTGGCCCGGCATGATCAGGTCCGGGTTCGGGATGAAGTCCTTGTTCAGCTCGTGCAGCGCGGTCCAGCCGCCCTCGACCTTGAGCTCGTCCGCGATCTTCGACAGGGTGTCGCCCGCCTTGATCTCGTAGTCGCCCTCGGGGTTGCTGGTCGGCAGCGCCACCACGACGGGGGCGGGCGCGGCCTGCTGGACCGGGGCCGGCGCCGGGGCCTGCTGCTGCTGCACGGGGGCCTGCTGCTGCACCGGGGCCGGGGCGGTCCGCGCCGGGGCCGCCGCGCCGCCGCCGAGGCCCTTGGGGCCGCAGACGGGCCAGGCGCCGATGCCCTGCGTCTGCAGGACGTTCTCGGCCACGCGGATCTGCTCCTCGCGGGACGCCTGGTGCGGCATGCCCGCGCCACCGTTGGCGGTCCACGTGGACGGCAGGAACTGCAGGCCGCCGTAGTAGCCGTTGCCGGTGTTGATGCTCCAGTTGCCACCGCTCTCGCACGCGGCGACCGCGTCCCAGTTCACGCTCTGGGCGTTGGCGGTGCCGGCGGCCAGGCCCAGCGGGGCGCCGACGATGACGCCGGCGACGGCGACCTTCGCGATGCCGCGGGTCGCGGAGCTGGTGGTGATCGGGCGGTGCTTGCCTCGGTAAGAAGCCATTTCCCTCTCAGCCCGTCGCACCTGCACGGGCGGTCCGGGTTCGGGGCCCGGGGATCGCCCAGCTTTCCTGTCCGGCGGATTTCTCTCGCTCGGGGGGTGTTCCCGGGGGCCGTTGGACAGGTTCGGTGCGTGGCGTCCCGGGTCGTGCTCGTGGTCGGTCGGGGCCAACCGAGGAGCGACGGTACGTAACCGGGAGAGCTTGCGCCAAACGAACCGAGGTGTGATCGACATCACTGTAACGCTATGGGGTGACTCCTCGACCGCGCCGTTTAGCCTGGTCAGAGCACCGTTATCGGTCCGTTTCCGTTCCGAGATCGGTCGAAATAAATCACGGTAAGTGAGGTCTGGCTCACGTGTTAATCCATCCGAGAAGGGCTCGTCAGCCTCCGGCGAAGGGGGGCAACACGTCGAGTTGTGACCCCGACCACACCGTCGTGTCATGATCGCGGACCGCCACGCCGTCCAGCAGGAAGCTGCACGCGGGCAGCACGCGCGTCACCCGATCGCCGTGCCGGTCGCGCACCGCGGCGAGCACCGCGGCCACCGTGGGGGCCTCCTCGGGCAGGTCGAAGCTCTCGTCCGCCACGCCCACCGCGGCCCGCGCGCCCGCGAAGTACCGCACCGTCAGCCGCACCTCATCCTCCGATCGCGCTCATGGGCCGGTCGGGCTGGCTGAACCCGGCCGAGTTGATGCCGTGCCCGGCGGCCTTGGCCCACGAGTTGGCGCGCCACCGGTCCGCGACCTCCTCGTCCGACGCGCCGCCGCGCAGCAGGCCCCGCAGGTCCGTCTCCGACTGGCTGAACAGGCAGTTCCGCACCTGGCCGTCGGCGGTGAGCCGGGTCCGGTCGCACGCCGCGCAGAACGGCCGCGTCACCGACGCGATGACGCCGACCGCGGCCGGCCCGCCGTCCACCAGCCACCGCTCGGCGGGCGCGCCGCCGCGTTCGCCGGGGTCGGGTGTCAGCGGGAACTCCGCGCGCAGGGCGGCCAGGACCTCCTCGGCCGTCACCATGCCGTCCCGGTCCCAGCCGTGCTGCGGGTCCAGCGGCATCTGCTCGATGAACCGCAGGTGGTAGCCGTGCTCCAGGCAGAACCGCAGCAGCGGCACGGCCTCGTCCTCGTTCACGCCGCGCATCAGCACCGAGTTGACCTTGACCGGCGTCAGCCCCGCCTCCCGGGCCGCGGCCAGGCCCGCGAACACGTCGCCCAGCCGGTCGCGCCTGGTCAGCCTGCTGAACCGGGCCGGGTCGAGGGTGTCCAGCGACACGTTCACCCGGTCGAGTCCCGCGGCCACCAGGCCGGCCGCCCGCTTCGCCAAGGTCAACCCGTTCGTGGTCATCGAGATCCGCGGCCGGGGCGTCAACGCCGCCGTGGCCGCCACCACGTCGTCCAGGTTCGGCCGCAGCAGCGGCTCGCCGCCGGTGAAGCGGACGTCGGTCACGCCGAGCCGGGTCACCGCGATGCCGATCAGCCTGACCAGCTCGTCGTCGGTGAGCAGGTCCGGCTTGGGCAGCCAGTCCAGGCCCTCGGCGGGCATGCAATAGGTGCAGCGGAGGTTGCAGCGGTCGGTCAGCGACACGCGCAGGTCGGTCGCGACCCGGCCGAACCGGTCGACCAGCAGCGGTGACGCCGGACGTGCGGACGCGTCCGGGGTGGCCCGCACGACGGGGATCCCCAACTCCACGGCTGTCACCCGCCCCAGGGTAATCGGGGCGGGTCCGCGTTCACCGGGGAATCGCGGCCGGCGGCGTCCCGGGGCGCGGAAGGCGCTGCCTGGACCGGCGCGCCGGCCGCTAAATTGCCGGACATGACCAGTGAGCACGACGTTCCCGCCGACGAGCTGGAGCGGTTCGGCGCCTACGCGCGGGAGACCAGCGCGCTCACCGTCACCCTGCACGGCCGGGTCGCCGAGCGGATGGGGCTGTCGCCGACCGACGGGAAGTGCCTCGACCTCGCCGTGCGCGCCGAGGGGCCCGTCACCGCGGGCCGGATCGCCGAGCTGTCCGGGCTGTCCACCGGCGCGGTGACCGGCGTGATCGACCGGCTGGAGCGCGCCGGGTACGTCCGCCGCGTCCGCGACCCGCACGACCGCCGCAAGGTGCTCGTCGAGGTCGTGCCGGGGGACGACCGGTTCTCCCCGCTGTTCGAGGGCTCGCGGCAGACGCTGCGCGAGGTGCTGTCCCGGTTCGGCCCCGAGGAGCGGGCCGTGCTGGAGCGGTACCACCAGGCGCTGATCGAGGCGTTCCGGCAGCGCGTGGTGGACACCTGAGCCGGCAGCATGTCGCCATGGCCGCTCAGTGGAACTACCTGATGGACATGGACGGCGTGCTCGTGCACGAGGAGCACCCCATCCCCGGCTCGGCCGAGTTCGTCGCCGAGCTGACCGCGAACGCCATCCCGTTCCTGGTCCTCACGAACAACTCCATCTACACGCCGCGCGACCTGCGCGCCCGGCTGTCCCGGACCGGCCTGGAGGTGCCGGAGGCGGCGATCTGGACCTCCGCCCTGGCCACCGCGCGGTTCCTGGACTCGCAGCGACCCGGCGGCTCGGCGTTCGTGATCGGCGAGGCCGGCCTGACCACCGCGCTGCACGAGGTCGGGTACGTGCTCACCGACCGCGACCCCGACTACGTGGTGCTCGGCGAGACCCGCACCTACAGCTTCACCGCGATCACCAAGGCGATCCGGCTGGTGGAGGAGGGCGCGCGGTTCATCGCCACCAACCCCGACGCGACCGGCCCGTCGCGCGAGGGCTCGCTGCCCGCCACCGGCGCCGTCGCCGCGCTGATCGAGCGCGCGACCGGCCGCGAGCCGTACTACGTGGGCAAGCCGAACCCGCTGATGATGAGGTCGGCGCTGCGGGCGCTCGGCGCGCACTCGGAGAACACCCTGATGATCGGCGACCGGATGGACACCGACGTGCGCTCGGGCCTGGAGGCGGGGCTGCGCACCATCCTGGTGCTGTCCGGCATCTCCGCCGAGTCGACGGCCGAGCTGTACCCGTTCCGGCCGACGCGGGTGGTCAAGTCGATCGCCGACCTGGTCGGCTCCTCGCTCGACCCGTTCCCGGAGGACGAGCCGAACCCCGTGTGAGCCGCGGGTTCGCCGGAATTGTCGTACCCCGGCGCTAGCGTGCCGGCATGGGTATCGACCACGTCGCCGTCGCCGAGGCGTACAGCGAGTCCTTCACCGAGGCCGTGACCGGCCGCCTGGGCGCGGCCGTGCCGAGCTGTCCCGGTTGGACGGTCGACGACCTGGTCGCGCACCTGGCCGAGGTGCAGTCGTGGTGGACGCTGGTGCTGTTGGCCGAGGGCGGCGTGCCGGACGAGGCGGCCGCGCGGCGGGCCGCCGACACCGGGCCGGACCGCGTCGGGGGGTGGCGGGAGATCAGCGCCCGCTACCTGGCCGTGCAGCGGGGGTGCCCGCCGGACGCGCCGGTGTGGGTGTGGTGGAACGACGAGGAGCGCGCCACGGCGGCGGACGTGGCCTCGCGGCAGGCGCACGAGGCGGTGGTGCACTGCTGGGACGCGTGGAACGCGGTGGGGCGGCCCGATCCGATCCCGGCGGAGCCGGCGGCCGACGGGGTGGGCGAGTTCCTGGACCGCTTCCTGCACGGGCCGGAGTGGGCGCGGGGGCCGCTGGTGGTGGAGCTGGTGGCGACCGACACGGGTGACCGGTGGTCGGTCGGCGCGGGTGTCGGTGGGGGTGGCGGGGGCAAGCCCCGGAGGGTGGCCGGGGGCGAGCCGGACGCCCGGGTGTCGGGCACGGCCGAGCAGCTCTACCTGCTGCTGTGGCGGCGCGTGGCGCGGGAGGAGGTGACCGTGACGGGCGACGTGGCAGGGGTGGAGGCGCTGTTGGCCTGGCCGCGGTTGGGCTAGGGGCTGTCCTCAAAGCCAGATGAGCAGGGTGGCCAGGTCGAGCATGCCCCGGTAGGACACGGCGGTCTTGTCGAACCTGGTCGCGATGGCG
>NZ_JBHWIE010000013.1:0-71017 GCF_042732085.1 Actinosynnema sp. NPDC059797 | reverse complement strand
GGCGTAGAGGTTGACGCCCGCGATCAGCACCTGGGCGGCGGCGAAGCTGATCGCGTTGACCAGGTGGGCGCCCTTGCCGAAGCGGCGGCGCAGGAACTCGGGGACGCTGCGGACCTTCGAGCCGTAGTAGAACGGCATCATCACCAGGCCGAGGAAGACCATGGCCGGGATCGCGCCGATCCAGTAGTAGTGCATGGTCGCCATGCCGTACTGGGCGCCGTTGGCGGCCATGCCCAGCAGCTCGATCGCGCCGAGGTTGGCGGAGATGAACGCCAGGCCGGTCACCCACGCGGGCAGCGACCGGCCGGAGAGCAGGAAGTCCAGGCTCGACGACACCGAGCGGCGGGCCAGGAACCCGATGCCGAGCACGAACACGAAGTAGATCGCCAACAGGGTGTAGTCCAGCGGCCCGGCGTCCAGCCGGAGGTCCGCCTGTGCCAGTACGGGCACCCTCGCCCACCTCCCCGATCCAACACCCTCAAACACCAACGAACACTACTCCACACCGATCAAGGTGACGGTAGTGCACGGCGGCGCGCTTCGCCGGTTTGAACTACCCCGGGCTAAACCTCAGGTGGGGATACGTGCGGAGATGCGCACTACCGGGTGAGGACGAACAGGACCTCGGCGTGGAAGGGGCCGGAGGTGGCGCCGAGGGCGATCCGGTCACCGGGCTCGGCGTCGCGGAACGCGTCGGGCACCCGGACCGGGACCCCGGAGAACCGCCCGACGCCGTCGGCCGTGGTGTCGCCGACCCGTTCGCCGTGGAAGGTGAAGACCACCCGCCCGTGGGCGGGGTAGCCCTCGCCGCTGAGCCGCACCTCGCCGCCGACCGGACCGGCGAGGGGCTGGGCCGCCAGGTGGGCGGTGGGCGGGGTGACCGCGGTGGAGCTGACGCCGGCCGGGAGGGGCACGGCGGTGGGCACCGGCAGGGCGGCGGGGGTGGGCATCGGGGGGACCCTGGGCGCCTCGGCGCAGCCTGCGAGCGCGAGGGCGGCCACCGCGAGGGCGACCGGCAGCGGTGCGGCCGAACGGGGTCTTCGCCTGCGCACAACGCCTCCCTGCCCAGCGAAAAGGGGAGGTCAGCGTATATCGCCGCGCGGCCGTTGCCACGGGGCCGAATGGGGGCACGGCGGCTGGGCCGCACTACTCGGAAACGCCGCCGGGGAACCGCATTTCTCGGGTCGCGACCGCACGGCCGAGCGGTCCCGCCACCCCGCCCCGTCCACCCCGCCCCGTTCACCGCGCCCCGTTCACCGCGCGGGGAACGGCGTGGACCGCCGGCCCGGGGCGGCAGCGGCTCAGAACAGCCGGAACTCGTCGGGCTCGATGCCGCGCAGCGCGTCGTAGTCCAAGACCACGCACCGGATCCCCCGGTCCTCCGCCAACGTCCGCGCCTGCGGCTTGATCTGCTGCGCCGCGAACACGCCCTTCACCGGCGCCAGCAGCGGGTCCCGGTTCAGCAGCTCCAGGTACCTGGTCAGCTGCTCCACCCCGTCGATCTCGCCGCGCCGCTTGATCTCCACCGCCACCGACCCGCCGGACGCGTCGCGGCACATCAGGTCGACCGGGCCGATCGGGGTCGGGAACTCGCGGCGGACCAGGGTCCAGCCCTCGCCGAGGGTCGTCACGTGCTCCGCCAGCAGCTTCTGGAGGTCGGCCTCGACGCCGTCCTTGACCAGGCCCGGCTCGGGGCCCAGCTCGTGCTTGGAGTCGTGCAGCACCTCGGCCAGGGTGATGATCAGCTTCTCCCCCGCCTTGTTCTGGACCACCCACAGGTCCGGGTCCTCGATGAGCCAGCACGGCGGGCTCATCCAGTTCAGCGGCTTGTACGCGCGGTCGTCGGAGTGGATGGACACCGAGCCGTCCGCCTTGATCAGCAGCAGCCTCTGCGCCATGGGCAGGTGGGCGGTGAGGCGTCCGACGTAGTCGACCTGGCAGCGAGCGATGACGAGGCGCACGGCCGACAGGCTACGGGGT
Organism: Actinosynnema sp. NPDC059797; assembly: GCF_042732085.1. NCBI lineage: Bacteria > Bacillati > Actinomycetota > Actinomycetes > Pseudonocardiales > Pseudonocardiaceae > Actinosynnema > Actinosynnema sp. NPDC059797. Next base: position 69,037 of record NZ_JBHWIE010000013.1, on the reverse strand, counting down.
GCGGGTGCCCGACCACAGCCAGGTACCGTCGGGCGACGTGTCCCCACCGCACCGGCTCCTGCGCACCAAGCCCGTCGACCGGATGGCCGAGGAGGGCGCGCGCACACCGCTGCGCCGGGGCCTCGGACTGGTGTCGCTGATCTCGCTGAGCGTCGGCGCCACGCTGGGCACCGGCATCTTCGTCGTGCTCGGGCAGGCCGCGCCGGAGGCCGGGCCCGCGGTCGCGGTGTCGTTCGCGGTGGCGGCGCTGGCCGCGCTGTTCTCCGCGCTGTCCTACGCCGAGCTGGCGGGCGCGGTGCCGGTGTCCGGGTCCGCCTACTCCTACACCTACGCCACGCTGGGCGAGCTGGTCGCGTGGGTGTGCGGGTGGTGCCTGCTGCTGGAGTACGGCGTGTCGGTGGCCGCGGTCGCGGTGGGGTGGAGCGGGTACCTCGACGCGTTCCTGGACGCGACGCTCGGCGTCCGGCTGCCCGAGGCGCTGACCGGCGGCGTGGTGGACCTGCCCGCGGCGGTGGTCGTGCTGCTGGCCACGGCCGTGCTGCTGGGCGGGGTGCGGGAGAGCGGCGTGGTCACCACGGTCACCACCGCGCTCAAGGTGGCGGTGCTGGTGTTCTTCGTGGTGGTCGCGGTGTTCGGGTTCCGCGCCGAGAACCTGACCCCGTTCGCGCCCGCCGGGCTGGCGGGCATCACGGGCGCCGCGTCGCTGGTGTTCTTCTCCTTCATCGGCTTCGACGCCGCCTCCACCGCGGGCGAGGAGGCGCGGAACCCGCAGCGGGACCTGCCGCGCGCCATCGTCATCTCGCTGGCCCTGGTCACCGTCGTGTACGTGCTGGTGGCGCTGACCGCCGTCGGCGCGGTCGGGGTGGACGTGCTCGCCGGCTCGGACGCCTCGCTGGCCGCGGTGCTCCAGCAGGTCACCGGGTCCGGCTGGCCCGCGACCGTGCTGGCGGCGGGCGCGGTGGTGGCGATCGCGTCGGTGGTGCTGACCGTCCTCTACGGACAGACGCGCGTGCTGGTCGCCATGTCCCGCGACGGCCTGGTGCCCGCGGTGTTCGCGCGGGTGGGCGCGCGGCGCGTGCCGACGGCCAACACGCTGGTGGTCGGCTCGGTGGTGGCGGTGCTGGCCGCGCTGGTGCCGCTCGGGCAGCTGGCGGAGGCGACGAGCATCGGCACGCTGGTGGCGTTCGGCCTGGTGAACATCGGGGTGGTGGTGCTGCGGCGCACCCGGCCCGACCTGCCTCGGTCCTTCCGCGCCCCCTGGGTGCCGGTGGTGCCGCTGCTGGGCCTGGGCATGTGCGCGCTGCTGGTGGCGGGCCTGTCGTCCGCGACCTGGTTGGCCTTCGGCGTGTGGTCGGCCGCGGGCCTGGTGGTGTACTTCGCCTACGGTCGGCACCGGTCGAAGTTGGCACAGGGAGAGTGATCGTGGAGACCCTCGGAACGCGCGAGGTGTACGCGAACCCGTGGATGGTGGTCCGGGAGGACTCCATCGGGCGCGCGGACGGGACCACCGGCATCTACGGCGTGGTGGACAAGCCGCATTACGCGCTGGTGATCCCCATGGACGGGGAACGGCTGCGGCTGGTCGAGCAGTACCGCTACCCGCTGGGCATGAGGCGGTGGGAGTTCCCGCAGGGCACCGCGCCGGAGCGGGCCGACACGGACCCGCTTGCGCTCGCCGAGCGCGAGTTGCGCGAGGAGACCGGGCTGCGCGCCGGGAAGCTGGTCGAACTGGGCCTGCTGGACGTCGCGCCGGGCATGTCGAGCCAGCGCGGCCGGGTGTTCCTGGCCACCGAGCTGACCGAGGGCTTCCACGAGCGGGAGCACGAGGAGCAGGACATGCGCTCCGCGTGGTTCCCGCGCGCGGAGTTCGAGGCGATGATCGCCCGCGGCGAGATCACCGACGCCCAGTCGATCGCCGCCTACACCCTGCTCCTGCTGCACGAGCACGCGCAGCCGTGAGGGCCGAGGTCGAGGAGCTGACCGCGGCCGGGCTGCTGGCCCACGCGGAGGCGCTGGCGGACCTGCTGGAGGACGCGGTGACGGGCGGCGCGTCCGTGGGCTTCGTCAAGCCGCTGACGCGCGTGGCGGCGCTGAAGTGGTGGCGCTCCCAGGCCGCCCCGGTGGCCAACGGCGTGCTCGCGGTGTGGGTGGCGCGGGTCGAGGGCGGGGTGGTCGGCACGGTGCAGGTGCGGTTCACCTCCACGCCGAACGGCGTCCACCGCGCCGAGGTGGCGAAGCTGCTGGTGCACCGCGACGCGCGGGGCGCGGGCCTGGGCCGGGAGCTGCTGGGGGTGGCCGAGCGGGGCGCGGCGGGCCGGGGCGCGACGCTGCTGGTGCTGGACACGGAGAGCGGTTCGGCGGCCGAGCGCCTGTACCGGCGGGCGGGCTGGGCGGAGGTCGGCGTGATCCCGGACTACGCCGCCGACCCGGACGGCGTCCTGCGGCCGACGACGCTGTTCCACAAGCGGGTCGACGCCTGACGCGCGGGTGCTCGCGGCGGGCGGCTTCCGAGCCGCCCGCCCCGGCCGACCAGGCCCGCTCCTAGTCCGTCCACACCGCCGGGCGCTTCTCCAGGAACGCGGCCATGCCCTCCTTCGCCGCGTCGGTCTGCGACGCCGCTGCCATCACCTCCAGCGCGATCGCGTACGCGTCGGCCTCGGGCCGGTCGAGTTGGGCGTAGATGGTCTGCTTGCCGAGCGCCTTGGCCGCCCGGCTGCCGCGCGTGGCCCGGCGCATCAGGTCGGCCACGGCGTCGTCCAGCTCGGCGGCCGGCACCACGCGGTTCACCAGGCCCCACTCCTCGGCGGTCCGCGCGTCCACCGGGTCACCGGTCAGCGCCAGCTCCATCAGCCGCTTGCGGCCGATCGACCGGGCCACCGGGACGGCCGGCGTGTGGCAGAACCAGCCGCCCTTGCCGCCGGGCAGCGCGAACCCCGCCTCCTCCGCCGCCACCGCCAGGTCGCACGAGGCGACGAGCTGGCAGCCCGCCGCGGTGGCCAGGCCGTGCACGCGGGCGATCACCACCTGCGGCACGGACTCGATCGTGCGCATCAGGTCCGTGCACAGCGTCAGCAGCTCGCGCACGCCCTCCAGGTCGCGCGCCGCCACGTCGGCGAAGTCGTGCCCGGCGCAGAACACCGGCCCCTCGCCCGCCAGCACCACCCCCACCGCGTCCGAGGCGGCGACCTCCCGGAACGCGATCAGCAGCTCGGCCAGGTGCTCGCCGGACAGCGAGTTGCGCCGCGCGGCGCGGTCCATGGTGATGCGCACGACGTCGTCGGTGCGCTCGACGCGGATGTGCTGGTGCTCGGCCATGAGGCGAAGGTAACCCCGCGGCCGGGGGCGGGAAACCGGCCGCGCGGCCGAGGGGCGGCGGTCAGGACGCGGCGGTCAGGACGCAGCGGGCACCCGGAACGCGCGGCGGTACGCGTCGGGCCCCACGCCCAGGTCCGCCCGCAACCGGCGCCGCAGGTTGGCCGCCGTGCCGAGGCCCGCCCGCTCGGCCACCCGGTGCACCGGCAGGTCGGTGGTCTCCAGCAGCCTCCTGGCCAGCAGCACGCGCTGCGCCAGCAGCCACCGGCCGGGCGTGCTCCCGGTCGCCGCCAGGAACGCGCGGTGGAAGGTGCGCTCGCTCATGCCCGCGTGGCCGGCGAGGTCCGCGACGCCCAGCGACGTGCCCAGGCGCGCCACCGCCCAGTCCACGGTGGACGCCAGCCCGGCCCGCTCGGGGCGGCTGGGCAGCGGCGGGTCGACGTACTGGCGCTGCCCGCCCTCGCGGCTCGGCGGCATCACCAGGCGCCGGGCGAGGGCCGCCGCGACCGACGCGCCGTGCGCGCGCCGCACCAGGTGCAGGCACAGGTCGAGCCCGCCCACCACGCCGGCCGACGTCAGCACGCCGTCCTCCGCGTACAGCACGTCCCGCAGCACGCGGGCGCCCGGCGCGGCCTCCTCCAGCTCGTCCAGCAGCCGCCAGTGGGTGGTCGCCGCGCGCCCGTCGAGCATCCCGGCCGCCGCCAGGGTGAACGCGCCCGAGCACAGCGCGGCCACCGTGCCGCCGAAGGCCCGCAGCGCCCGCACGACCGGTTCCGGCACCGGCGCGCGCGGGTCCACCCGACCGGGCACCACGACCAGGTCGCACCCCTCGAAGCCGGCCAGCCCGTGCGTCGCGGCGACCTCGCCGACCGGGTGCACAGGGGTCCGCGCCCGCCCCGGCGCGCACAGCCTCAGCTCGAACGGCCCCACGCCCGCGTCCGCCCGGTCGACGCCCCACACCTCGGCGGCCACCGACACGTCGAACGCGCGGGTCCCGGGCAGCAGCAGGACACCGACCACGCGCATGGCAGGAAAGTACCCCATCGCGCCGGATCTGCCACTCCCCCCGGCGGCCCGCGGCACCGCAGGCTGGTGCCCATGACCAAGGCCCTGATCCTGATCGACGTGCAGCGCGGCTTCGACGACCCGTCCTGGGGCGCGCGCGACAACCCCGGCGCGGAGGCCAACACCGCCCGCCTCCTCGCCGCCTGGACCGGCCCGCTGGTCCTGGTGCGGCACGACTCCACCCAGCCCGGCTCGCCGCTGCGGCCGGGCCAGGACGGCAACCGGTTCAAGCCCGAGCTGGACGCCGCGCGCCCCGACCTCGTCTTCGCCAAGCGGGTGAACTCCGCGTTCCACGGCGAGGTCGACCTGGACGCGTGGCTGCGCGGGCGCGGCATCACCGACCTGGTGCTGGCGGGCATCCAGACCAACATGTGCGTGGAGACCACCGCCCGCGTGGGCGGCAACCTCGGCTACCGCGTGTCGGTCGTCCTGGACGCCACGTTCACCTTCGACCTGGGCGGCCTGACCGCCGACCAGCTCTCCCGGGCCACCGCCGCCAACCTGAGCGGCGGCGGGTTCGCCGAGATCGTCTCGACCGACGACGTGATCCGGACGGCGTGATCCGGGCGGCGCGGCCTACAGGCCCCGGGCCTCGCGCACCACCGACACGATCTCGTCCATGATCTGCGTCAGCTCGTAGTCCTTGGGCGTGAACACCCGCGCCACCCCGCGCTCCCGCAGCTTCGCGGCGTCGTCGGGCGGCACGATCCCGCCGACCACCACGGGCACGTCGCCCGCGCCCGCCTCCCGCAGGCCGTCGACCACGGCGGGCACGACCTCCAGGTGCGAACCGGACAGGATGGACAGGCCCACCACGTGCACGTCCTCCTGCACGGCCGCCGCCACGATCTGGGCCGGGGTCAGGCGGATGCCCTGGTAGACCACCTCGAAGCCGACGTCGCGGGCGCGCACGGCGACCTGCTCGGCGCCGTTGGAGTGACCGTCCAGGCCGGGCTTGCCGACGAGGACGCGCAGGCGCTCGCCCAGCTCCTCGCCGGTGGCCCGGACCCGGTCGCGCACCCGCCGGACCTCCACGCCCGCCTCACCGGAGGCCGAGGCGGCGGACACGCCCGTGGGCGCCCGGTACTCGCCGAACGCCTCGCGCAGCGCGGACGCCCACTCGCCGGTGGTCACGCCCGCCCGCGCGCACGCCAGCGTGGCCTCCACCAGGTTCCGGTCGGTCCCCGCCGCCGCCCGCAGCTCGTCCAGGGTGGACCGGACCAGCGCGTCGTCCCGCCCGGCCCGCCACGCGCGCACCGCCTCGACGGCGTGCGCCTCCACGGCCGGGTCGATCTGCTCGATCGCGTTCGCGCCCTCGGCCTGCAACGGCGACGGCTCCGTGGTGGCGAACCGGTTCACGCCCACCACGACGTCCTCGCCGGACTCGACCCGGCGCCGCCGCTCGGCCAGCGAGGACACCAGCGCGGACTTCATGTACCCGGACTCGACCGCCGCGACCGCGCCGCCCATCGCCTGCACGCGGTCGATCTCGGCCCGCGCGCCCTCGACCAGCTCGTCCACCTTCGCCTCGACCACGTGCGAGCCCGCGAACAGGTCCTGGTACTCCAGCAGGTCCGTCTCGTAGGCCAGCACCTGCTGCATCCGCAGCGCCCACTGCTGGTCCCACGGCCGGGGCAGGCCCAGGGCCTCGTTCCACGCGGGGAGCTGGATGGCGCGGGCGCGGGCGTCGCGCGACAGCGTCACGGCCAGCATCTCCAGCACGATCCGCTGCACGTTGTTCTCCGGCTGCGCCTCGGTCAGGCCCAGCGAGTTGACCTGCACGCCGTAGCGGAAGCGGCGGTGCTTCGGGTCCCGGATGCCGTACCGGTCGCGGGTGATCTCGTCCCACAGCCGGACGAACGCCCGCATCTTGCACATCTCCTCGACGAACCGCACGCCGGCGTTGACGAAGAACGAGATGCGCGCGACCACGTCGCCCCGCCGCTCCTCGGGCACCTGGCCGGAGTCGAACACCGAGTCCAGCACCGCGATCGCGGTGGACAGGGAGTAGGCGATCTCCTGCACGGGCGTCGCGCCCGCCTCCTGCAGGTGGTACGAGCAGATGTTGATCGGGTTCCACTTCGGCACGTTCGCCACGGTCCACGCGACCACGTCGGTGATCAGGCGCAGGCTCGGCCCCGGCGGGAACACGTAGGTGCCGCGGGACAGGTACTCCTTGATGATGTCGTTCTGCGTGGTGCCCGCGAGGGTCGCGCGGTCCGCGCCCTGCTCGTCGGCCACGCTCACGTACAGCGCGAGCAGCCACATGGCGGTCGCGTTGATGGTCATCGAGGTGTTCGCGCCGCTCAGCGGGATCCCGTCGAACAGCTGCCGCATGTCGCCGATGTGGCTGATCGGCACGCCGACCTTGCCGACCTCGCCGCGCGCCAGCTCGTCGTCCGGGTCGTAGCCGGTCTGGGTGGGCAGGTCGAAGGCCACCGACAGGCCGGTCTGCCCCTTGGCCAGGTTGCGGCGGTACAGCGCGTTGGAGGCGGCGGCGCTGGAGTGACCCGCGTAGGTCCGCATCACCCAGGGGCGGTCGCGTTCTCGGTCTGCCGGGTACGGCACGGCAACCTCCTGCGTCGTCGTTGCCCGTAGCGTACTGACGAGTAACTCACACGCGGCGTGCCGTTGCTCACTGAATCGAAGTCGGAGGAGCATGGGCGGCGTGACCGCGCTCACGCTGACCCTGCTGCCCCTGTTCGTGCTGGGGCTGCTGGCCCTGGTGCTCTACTGGGCGTTCGGGAACGACCGCCGCGGGGTGCCCGACCACACGGGCCGCGACTTCGGGCTGCTGGTCCAGGTCGCCGCGACGCCCACGGCCGAGGCGGCGGACGTGCTGGCCGCGCGCCTGCGCCGGGCCGGGATCAGGGCGACCGTGGTCCGGCGCGACGGGGCCCACCTGCTGCTGGTGTTCCCCGCCGACGCGCCGGACGCGAAGCTGCTGCTGAGGTGACCGGGGGTCAGGCGCCGACCCGCTCCACGGTCGCGCCGAGCTTGCGCAGGTTCTCCACGAAACCGGGGTAGCCGCGCTCGATGTGGAAGATCTCGTAGACCTCGGTCGCGCCGTCCGCGCACAGCCCCGCGAGCACCAGGCCCGCGCCCGCGCGGATGTCCGAGGCCCACACGGGCGCGCTGGACAGCCGCTCCACGCCCCGGACCACCGCGTGGTGGCCGTCGGTGCGGGCGTCCGCGCCCAGCCGCACCATCTCCTCGATGAACCGGAACCGCGCCTCGAACAGGTTCTCGGTGATCATCGACGTGCCCTCGGACACGCTGGACAGCGCGATGGCGAACGGCTGGAGGTCGGTGGCGAACCCCGGGTAGGGCAGCGTCACGAAGTCCACCGACCGGGGCCGCTCGTGCTGGACCACGCGGAACGCCTGGTCGCCCTCCAGGGTGACCTCCGCGCCCGCCGTGCGCAGCTTCTCCAGCACCAGGTCGAGGTGGTGCGGGTCCACGCCGCGCACGGTGATGTCGCCGCGGGTCATGGCGGCGGCGAACGCCCAGGTCGCGCCGACGATGCGGTCGCCGATCACGCGGTGCTCGGTCGGCCGGAGCGACTCCACCCCGTGCACGGTGAGCGTGGACGTGCCCGCGCCCTCGATCCTGGCGCCCATCTGCTGGAGCATCACGCAGATGTCCACGATCTCCGGCTCGCGGGCGGCGTTGTCGATGACCGTGGTGCCGTTGGCCAGCACCGCCGCCATCAGGATGTTCTCGGTGGCGCCGACGCTGGGGAAGTCGAGCCAGATCTGCGCGCCGTGCAGGCCCTCGGCCTCGGCCACCACGCAGCCGTGCTCGATCTCGCTGTGGGCGCCGAGCTTGCGCAGCCCGTTCTGGTGCATGTCCAGCGGGCGCGAGCCGATCGCGTCGCCGCCCGGCAGCGCCACCACCGCCCGCCGGCAGCGGCCCACCAGCGGGCCCAGCACGCAGACCGACGCGCGCAGCTTGCCCATCGCCTCGGAGTCCGCGCGGTGGTTGAGCTGCGCCGGCGTGGTGATGGTGGCCACGTCGCCGGACAGGGTGACCTCGCAGCCGAGGCTGCGCAGGACGTCCGCCATCAGCGGGACGTCCAGGATCTCCGGGCAGTTGGTGATCGTGGTGGTGCCCTCCGCCAGCAGCGCCGCCGCCATCAGCTTCAGCACGCTGTTCTTGGCGCCCACGACGTCGACCTCGCCGACCAGGCGCGCACCGCCCTGGACCCGGAAGTGCTCGCTCACGTAAGGAACTCCTCGCTCGTCGTGCCGCAATCCTACGGAGGTACTTGATCGTGCCCGTTCGCGGTGGCGGGTTCGCCGGACGCGCGCCTGGCTAGAGTGCGGCCATGGCCGTGCACCTGACGAAGATCTACACCCGCGTCGGCGACGACGGGACCACCGGCCTCGGGGACTTCTCCCGGGTGCCCAAGACGTCGCCGCGCATCGCCGCGTACGCGGACGTCGACGAGACCGGGGCCGTCCTGGGCGTCGCGCTGGCCCTGGGTCGGCTGGCGCCGGACGTCACCGAGGTGGTGCGGCGGGTCCAGAACGACCTGTTCGACGTGGGCGCCGACCTGTCCACGCCGATCACGCCGGACCCGAAGTACCCGCCCCTGCGGGTCACCCAGCCCTACGTGGACCGGCTGGAGTCGTGGTGCGACGAGTTCAACGCCCGGCTGGGCAAGCTGGACTCGTTCATCCTCTCGGGCGGCACGCCCGGCGCCGCCCTGCTGCACCAGGCCCGCACCGTGGCCCGGCGCGCCGAGCGCTCGACGTGGGCGCTGCTGGAGGCGGAGCCGGAGGCCACGAACGCGCTCGCGGCCAAGTACCTGAACCGGCTGTCGGACCTGCTGTTCATCCTGGCGCGGGTGGCCAACCCGGACGGCGACGTGCTGTGGCGGCCGGGCGGCGGCGACTGACGGAGGTCGCCCGTTCGGGCGACCGGCCGGCCCCGGCGGGTCGGCCGGCGCCGGGTCACCCGGTGCCAGGTCGGTGCGCTCAGGACGCCCAGGGGATCGAGCGGCCCGGGGGCGCGGACTCCAGCCAGGACAGGAAGCCGGTCAGCGCGTCCGGGCCCATGGCGATCTCCACCTCGCCCCGGCTCCCGCTGCACCGCAGCACCACCGCGCCCACCGGCATGGCGTAGGCCTCGGCGGGCGTCGGCTCGCGGCGGTCGTCGATCTCGAAGCCGTCCCGGGAGATCACCACGTCCGGGCCCGTGCGCAGGCTCAGCGCGCGGAACCAGGCGAACTCGTCACCGCGGTAGTGGCCGACACCGAGGTGCCAGCCCCTGCCGGAGGAGTCCACCCGGGGCCTCAGCGCCACGTGCACGCCACCGGCGCGCAGGACGCGGACGCGGCGCCACGCGAGGTACGCGAGCACCACCACCGCGACGAACAGGACCACCCCGACGACTTCGGCGATCCCCACGGCGTTCGTCCGCTCGTCCGCGTCAGGCCGTGTGCCCCGCGGCCCGCAGCCGCGCGTTCGCCCGGGCCTTCTCGGCTTCGTCCCCGTTGGAGACCTTCGCCCGGGCCCGTTCGACGTCGATCTCGTCGGACAGCTCGGCGTTCTCGGCGAGGATGCTCACGCCCTCGCCCGTCACGGAGAGGAACCCCCCGTGGACGGCGGCGGTCACCACCTCGCCGTCCGTGGTGCGCACCCGGACCACGCCGCCCTCGACGAGCTGGCCCAGCACGGGCTCGTGGCCCGGCAGGATGCCGATCTCGCCTTCGAGCGTCTGCGCGACCACGGAGGTGGCCGTGCCGGACCACAGGCGGCGTTCCACGGCGACCAACTGGACGGTCATCTCGGCCACGCGCATCTCCCTCGTTCAACGGAGTCAAAGCGCAGTCTAAACGGTGGCCGCGAGGGAGCGCCGCACCAGGCGGCCTCAGGTGCGTTCTCCGTGAGGTGCCACCCTCCCGGCGGCCGTGGTCGCGACCGCGCCCGAGGCCCTGACGAGCGCGAACGCGGGGCGACCCGCGGACGTGCCACACCTGTGGTGAGCATCGCCCCACCGGTCGCGGGCGCTTCGGCGGGCCGCTCCCCGCCGGGTGGGAGACTCCAGCCGTGACGACGCCGAAGTCCGTGCTGGAGCGGGCGTTCGCGCTGCTGGCGGTGTTCACCGTGGACCGGCCGGCGATGACGCTGTCGGAGCTGAGCCGCCGCTCCGGGCTGCCGCTGAGCACCACCCACCGCCTGGTGGCGGCGCTCGTCGAGCTGCGCGCCCTGACCCGCGACGCCGGTGGCCGCTACTCGGTCGGCCTGCGGCTGCTGGAGCTGGGCGCGCTGTCACCGGGCAGCCTGGACCTGCGCGACCGGGCGCTGCCCTTCCTGGAGGACCTGTACGAGGTGACGCGGCACAACGTGCAGCTCGCCGTGCGGGACGGGCTGGACGTGGTCTACGTCGAGCGGATCTCGGCGCGGGACGCGGTCAACGTGGTGACGCGGGTGGGCAGCCGGATGCCCCTGCACTGCACCGGCGTGGGCCTGGTGCTGCTGGCCGCCGCGCCCGCGCACGTGCGGGAGGAGGTGCTGGCGGGGCCGCTCAGGAGGTTCACGCCGAAGACCATCGTCCGGCCGGGCGAGCTGAGGGAGGCGCTGGCCCGGGTGCGCCGCGACGGGTACGCGATCAGCGACCGGCAGATCGAGATGATCACCTACTCGGTGGCGGCGCCGGTGCGCGACGCGAGCGGTGAGGTGGTGGCGTCGGTGTCGGTCGTGGTGCCGACGGGCACGGGCACGGACGCCGTGGTGCCCGCCGTGCGGGCGTGCGGGCTGGCGGTCTCCCGCGCGCTGGGCTGGACGTCCTGAGCGGCGGGACGGGCCCGCGGGCGCGTCCCCGACCGGGCAGGGGCGTCCCCGGCTGGGCAGCGGGGCCGCCACCGGCGGGGCGGCTGGGCGTCCCGGCGGGGCAACGGGTCGTGCCCGACGGAGCAGCGGGTCGTCCCCGGCCCGGAAAAGCCCGGAGGGCCGTCCCCACCAGGGGGACGGCCCTCCGAGAGCCTCAGCTCACTTGCCGGCGAGCTTCTTCGCGTTCGCCTCGACGTCGTCGAGACCGCCGCACGAGAAGAACGCCTGCTCCGGGTAGTGGTCGAACTCGCCCTTGCAGACGCGGTCGAACGCCTCGATCGTGTCCTTGATCGGCACGAACGAGCCCGGCTGGCCGGTGAACTTCTCGGCCACGATGAAGTTCTGGCCCAGGAAGCGCTCCAGGCGACGCGCCCGGCCGACGAGGACCTTGTCCTCCTCGGAGAGCTCGTCCATGCCGAGGATCGCGATGATGTCCTGCAGCTCCTTGTACTTCTGCAGGATCCGCTTGACCTCCTGCGCCACCCGGTAGTGCTCCTCGCCGACGATGGTCGGCTCCAGGATCCGGGACGACGAGGACAGCGGGTCCACCGCCGGGTAGATGCCCTTCTGGGAGATCGGACGGGAGAGCTCCGTCGTCGCGTCCAGGTGGGCGAAGGTGGTGGCGGGCGCCGGGTCGGTGTAGTCGTCCGCCGGCACGTAGATCGCCTGCAGCGAGGTGATCGACTTGCCTCGCGTCGAGGTGATCCGCTCCTGCAGCTCGCCCATCTCGTCCGCCAGCGTCGGCTGGTAGCCCACGGCGGACGGCATGCGGCCCAGCAGGGTCGACACCTCGGAGCCCGCCTGGGTGAAGCGGAAGATGTTGTCGATGAACAGCAGCACGTCCTGGTTCTGGACGTCGCGGAAGTACTCCGCCATGGTCAGCGCCGAGAGCGCGACGCGCATGCGCGTGCCGGGCGGCTCGTCCATCTGACCGAACACCAGGGCGGTGTCGTTGAGCACGCCCATCTCCTCCATCTCCAGGAGGAGGTCCGTGCCCTCACGGGTGCGCTCGCCGACGCCGGCGAACACCGACGTGCCGGAGAACTCGCGGGCGATACGGGTGATCATCTCCTGGATGAGCACCGTCTTGCCCACGCCCGCGCCGCCGAACAGGCCGATCTTGCCGCCCTTGACGTACGGGGTCAGCAGGTCGATGACCTTGATGCCCGTTTCCAGGATCTCGGTCTTGCCCTCGAGCTGGTCGAAGGACGGCGCCTTGCGGTGGATGCCCCACTGCTCGCCGTCGCGGCCGAGGCCCGGCTGGTCGAGGCAGTCGCCCAGCGCGTTGAACACGTGGCCCTTGACGACGTCGCCCACCGGCACGCTGATGGCCGCGCCGGTGTCGGTCACGGTCGCGCCGCGGACCAGGCCGTCGGTCGGCTGCATCGAGATGGTGCGGACCAGGTTGTCGCCCAGGTGCTGGGCGACCTCCAGGGTCAGCGTCTTGGCCACCGCTTCGTAGGTGATCTCCACGTGCAGGGCGTTGAACAGCTCCGGCACCGCGTCGCGCGGGAACTCCACGTCGACGACGGCACCGATCACCCGGACCACACGGCCGGTGCGGGTGGTGGTGGCAGTAGCACTCATGTCACTCATCACTTCCTGCGCCACCGGTAAGCGCGGAGGCGCCACCGACGATCTCGCTGATCTCCTGGGTGATCTGGGCCTGGCGGGCCGCGTTCGCCTGGCGGCTGAGCGTGCGGACCAGCTCGGTGGCGTTGTCCGTCGCCGCCTTCATCGCGGTCCGGCGTGCCGCCGACTCCGAGGCCGCCGCGTCCAGCAGCGCCGAGAAGAGCCGGGTCTTGACGTACTTGGGCAGCAACGCGCCCAGCAGCGCCTCGGCGTTCGGCTCGAACGAGTACACCGACTGGAGCTTCGGCGCCTGCGGGTCGTAGTCCACGACCATCGGTGCGATCCGCTTGGCGACCGGCGTCTGGCTCAGCATCGAGTTGAACTCGGTGTAGACGACGTGCAGCTCGTCCACGCCCAGCACGCCGTCGGGGCCGGGGTCGTTCCCCTGGTCGTCGCTGCCCGCCACGAACGCCTTGACGAGCACCTCACCGGCCTCGCTGGCGTTGACGTAGTGCGGGAGCTGGGAGAACCCGCTCCACTCGCCCGCGATCTCGCGGCGGCGGAAGCGGTAGTACCCGGCGCCCTTGCGGCCGACGACGTAGAGCACCGGCTCCTTGCCCTCGGACCGCAGCAGCGAGAACAGCTCCTCGGCCGCCTTGAGCACGTTGGCGTTGTAGCCGCCGCACATGCCCTTGTCGCTGGTCACGACGAGCACGCCGGCGCGCTTGGGCGACTTGCGCTCGGTCAGCAGCGGGTGGTCGAGGTTCGCGGACGCCGTGGCCAGGGAGGAGAGCACACCGGTGATCTCCTCCGCGTAGGGCTTCGACGCCGCGACCCTCGTCTGCGCCTTGGCGAGACGGGACGTGGCGATGAGCTCGTACGCCTTCGTGATCTTCTTGGTCGAGTTGACCGACCTGATCCTCTGGCGCAGCTCCCGGATCTGTGCCGCCATGGCCTACGTCACTTCTCGGTCGGAGCCGGTCGGTTGACCTTCACCGACTCCTGCCCGACCTTGTCGGCGTCCATCGCGTCGGCCGGGACGTCGACGACCGACGTGCCGTTCGAGGCGGTGAACTGCTGCTTGAAGGAGGTGACGGCGTCCACGATGCCCCGCTCCGCGTCGTCCGACAGCTTCTTGGACTCGCGGATGTCGGACAGCACGGCCTCGTGGGAACGCCGCAGGTGGTCCAGGAACTCGGCCTCGAAGCGGCGGACGTCGCCCACCGGGATCGAGTCGAGGTGGCCCTTGGTGCCGAGGTAGATGGAGACGACCTGCTCCTCCATCGGGACCGGCGAGTACTGGCCCTGCTTGAGCAGCTCGACCAGGCGGGCGCCGCGGTCCAGCTGGGCGCGCGACGCGGCGTCGAGGTCCGAGGCGAAGGCGGAGAACGCCTCCAGCTCGCGGAACTGCGACAGGTCGAGGCGCAGCGAGCCGGAGACCGTCTTCATCGCCTTGGTCTGCGCGGCGCCACCGACGCGGGACACCGAGATGCCCACGTTGACGGCCGGGCGCACACCGGCGTTGAACAGGTCCGACTCCAGGAAGCACTGGCCGTCGGTGATCGAGATGACGTTGGTCGGGATGTACGCCGACACGTCGTTCGCCTTGGTCTCGATGATCGGCAGGCCGGTCATCGAACCGCCGCCGAGGTCGTCGGACAGCTTCGCGCAGCGCTCCAGCAGGCGCGAGTGCAAGTAGAAGACGTCGCCCGGGTACGCCTCGCGGCCCGGCGGGCGGCGCAGCAGCAGCGAGATGGCGCGGTACGCCTCCGCCTGCTTGGTCAGGTCGTCGAAGATGATGAGGACGTGCTTGCCCTCGTACATCCAGTGCTGGCCGATGGCCGAGCCGGTGTAGGGCGCGAGCCACTTGTAGCCGGCCGCGTCGGACGCCGGGGCGGCGACGATGGTGGTGTACTCCAGCGCGCCCGCCTCCTCCAGCGCGGTCTTGACGCCCGCGATGGTGGAGCCCTTCTGGCCGATGGCGACGTACACGCAGCGGACCTGCTGCTTCGGGTCGCCCGACTCCCACGCCTTCTTCTGGTTGATGATCGTGTCGATGCAGACCGCGGTCTTGCCGGTCTTGCGGTCGCCGATGATCAGCTGGCGCTGGCCGCGGCCGATGGGGGTCATCGAGTCGATGGCCTTGATGCCGGTCTGCATCGGCTCGCTCACCGGCTGCCGCTGCAGCACGGTGGCGGCCTGCAGCTCCAAGGCGCGGTTGGCGTCGGCGACGATGTCGCCGAGGCCGTCGATCGGCTGGCCGAGCGGGTTCACCACGCGACCCAGGAAGCCGTCGCCGACCGGCACCGAGAGCACCTGGCCGGTCCGCTTGACCTCCTGACCCTCTTCGATCTTGTCGAAGTCACCCAGGATGACGGCGCCGATCTCGCGCACGTCCAGGTTCAGGGCGACACCGAGCACGCCGCCGGGGAACTCCAGCAGCTCGTTGGTCATGGTGCCGGGCAGACCCTCGACGATGGCGATGCCGTCGTAGGTCTCCGCGACGACGCCGACCTCTTCCCGGCTGACTTCCGGGGAGTAGGTCGAGACGTACTTCTCGATCGCACTGCGGATCTCGTCCGACGAGATCGTCAGCTCCGCCATGTCGTTCCTGCTCTCACTTCGTTCTGGGAAAGGGGCTTGTGGGCCGCGGTTCCGGTCGGTCAGCCGGCGAGGTCGCGGCGCAGTGCCGCGAGCCGACCCGCCACGCTGCCGTCGATGACCTCGTCACCGATCTTGATCAGCAGGCCGCCGCGCAGGGCGGGGTCGACCTCGACGTGGAGGGCGATGGGGCGCGAGTAGATCCGGGTCAGCGTGGCCTCCAGCCGGTCCCGCTGCGCCGCATCCAGCTCAACAGCGGAACGCACGTGGGCGACCGAACGTTCCCGGCGCTTGGCCGCGAGCGCCGCCAGGTCGCCCAGACCCGCGACGACGCCGCGGCCCCTCGGCTCCCGGACGAGCTGGTCGACCAGCGACTTGGTGGTGGCGTCGACCTTGCCCTGGATGAGGCCGTCGACCAGCGCCACCTTGCCCGCCGCGTCGGCCGCCGGGTCGGACAGGGCCAGCTCCAGCTCGTGGTTGCCCGCGATGATGCGGCCGAGCCGGAACAGCTCGTCCTCGACCGCGTCGAGCCGGCCGTCGCGCTCGGCCCGCACCAGCAGCGTGGTCCGGGCCAGGGACTCGACGCCGTCGACCAGCTCGCGCGGGCTCGACCAGCGGCTGGTCACGACCGTGCCCAGCACCTGGAGGGTCGGGTCGGTGACCTTGCCCCCGAGCAGGCCGCGCAGCAGCTGCTCCCGCGCCGCGGGCTCGGTGGCGTTGTCGGCCAGCGCGCGGCGCAGCGCGGGCCGGCCGGACAGCAGGCCGACGACCGCGAACAGCTCGTCACCCAGCTCGCCCAGGGCCGCGCTGTTCTTCGTGGCGTCGACGACCTCCAGCAGCCGCAGTTCGGCGGCGGCCAGGGCGTCTCGGCTAGCGGCGTGCAGCGTCATCGGCGTTCCTCACTTGGCGGCCGGGGCCGACGTGCCGTCGAGGTCGGCCAGGAAGCGGTCGATGGTGCCCCGGCGGCGCACCTCGTCCTCCAGCGACTCGCCGACCACCCGGTCCGCGAGGTCGATCGCCAGCCGGCCCAGCTCGCCGCGCAGCTCCGCGACGATCTGCGACCGCTGGGTCTCCAGCTGGGTCTGCCCCTGCGCGACGATCCGCGCGGATTCCTCCTGCGCCTTGGCCCGCAGCTCGCTGATGATCTGCTCGCCCTCGATGCGGGCGTCGTCGCGGATGCGGGCCGCCTCGGCACGGGCCTCGGCGAGCTGCGCGCGGTAGTCCTCGAGCAGCTTCTGCGCCTCGACCTGCGCCTGCTCGGCCTTCTCGATGCCACCCTCGATCTTGGCGGCACGCTCCGCGTACAACGCCTCGAAACGCGGCGCCACGAACTTCTTCATGACGAAGAGCAGCAGCAGGAACGCGACGAGACCGAGGATGATCTCGGACGTGTGCGGAAGGACGGGGTTGATCTCGCCTTCCGCGGCCAGGATGAGGGTATTCATCTGGGACCTCTTCCTCTGTAGCGGTGAACGGAGGATCAGCCGGCGGCGAGGAAGTAGACGACGAAGCCGAGCAGCGCGAGGACCTCGACGATGGCGAAGGTGGTCCACGCCAGGCCCAGCAGCACGCCGCGAGCCTCGGGCTGGCGGGCGGTGCCGCTGATGACCGAGGAGAAGATCAGGCCCACGCCGATGCCCGGGCCGATGGCCGCGAGGCCGTAGCCGATCGCCGCGAGACCGGCGTTGGTGACACCACTGTTGGCGGCTTCCTGGGCAAGAACGATAGCGCTCACTTGTGCTGTTCCCTTTCACTTCGGTCCGCGGAACACCCGCGGATCGGAGGCTTTGAGTGGTTTCTCAGTGCTCTTCGGCCAGCGCCGCGCCGATGTAGTTGGCGGACAGCAGCGCGAAGATGTACGCCTGGAGGACCATGATCAGCGCTTCCAGGAAGGTCAGCGCGATGGCGAAGGCGAAGGCGATCGGCGCGACCACCACGGTGACGCCGCCGGCGAAGAGGAGGTACTCACCCGCCAAGGTGAACACCAACAGGAGCAGGTGACCCGCGAACATGGCCGCGAAGACTCGGATCGCGAGCGTGAGCGGGTTCAGGACGAACTTCTGGAAGAACTCGATCGGGATCAGCAGGATGAGCACGTACCACGGCGCGCCGGGCGGCATGGTCTGGTGCTTCAGGTACCCGAGGAAACCGTGGCGGCGGAACCCGACGAAGTGGTAGACCGGGTAGATGACCAGGAGGGAGACGGCCAGCGGGAAGCCGATGTGCGACATCGTGGGGAACTGGATCAGCGGGATGAGGCCGAACAGGTTGTTCACCAGGATGAAGCAGAAGACCGTGAGGATCAGCGGCACGAAGGGCTTGAAGTCCTTGGCGCCGATCTGCTCGCGGGCGATCGAGTTGCGACCGAGGTCGTAGGCCGACTCCCCGAGGAACTGGAGCTTGCCCGGGACGAGCTTGAGGTTGCGGGTCGCGGCGAGGAAGAACGCCCCGATGATGACGATCGACAGCACCAGCAGCACCATGGGCTTGGTGACGTCGCCGAAGATCGCCGGCGGGAAGAAGTCCTTCGTGCCGGGAGCGACGAACTCATCGCCCGCGGCCAGCACCGTCATGGTCACTGTGTTCCTTCCGGTTCTCCCGGCCGGCGTTCACTCCGCCGGGGGAATCGTCACGATCGGGACTTAACGTACCTTACGGACCGCAAGCGCCCGCGAGAGGCACCCCGCCTACCTGGGTGTCCCGTCTGCGCGCACCGTACCAGCCGGTAGATCAGGTGTTGCCGGGGGTGGGCACCACCATCTGACTGCGACTGCGCTTGGAAGCGCGCACCTCCATGAAGGTCGCGACCACGATGGTGGCGACCATCGTGAGCGCCAGCGCGTTGTCGTCGAGCGCCGGGAACCGCCGCACGAGCAGCATGACCGCGATGAGCAGGAGCAGCTTGCCGAGGAAGCCGGCGAACGCGGCGATCATGATGAACTGGAGCGGCAGGGCGGCGGTCTTGCGCATCACCAGCAGCGTGGCGACCGACGACAGGCAGGCGAGCGCACCGCCGATGAGGGCGCTGACCAGGCCGGGGACGCCGGAGAGCGCGGTCCACAGCACCGCCGCGACGGCGACCGTCCCGAGCGCCGCCCACAGGGCGCCGCGGAACATCTCGCCCGCGAGGCGCCGCACGACCTTTTCGTGCGTCCACTCGGCGGTGGACGCAGGTTCGTCCTGGCTCATGTGTCACCCCTTCCCACCGGTCGATACCGAGTGTAAAAGGCCGGTGATCGGCGACCCTCAATCGGGGGTCAGGAACGCCGCACTTCCCGAAGTCTGGGTATCGCGGAGACCAACAGCGCGAGGAGCAGCCCGATCGCCAGGCACCACGCCACCACCGCGACGTCGAACAGGGTGAGCGCGACCGCCCCGAACGCGAGCACGCCCGCCCACAGGTAGATCAGCAGCACGGCGCGGCGCTGGGAGTGCCCGATCTCCAGCAGGCGGTGGTGCAGGTGCATCTTGTCCGCCGAGAACGGGCTCTCGCCGCGCCGGGTGCGCCGCACGATGGCCATGAGCAGGTCGAGCATCGGCACGAACAGCACCGCGGCCACCACGACCAGCGGCGAGAGCAGGCCGAGCACGTCGGTGGCGCGCACCGACTCGTAGTTGATCTTGCCGGAGGCCGAGATGGTGGCCGCGGACAGCATCAGGCCGATCAGCATCGACCCGGAGTCGCCCATGAAGATGCGCGCCGGGTTGAAGTTGTGCGGCAGGAAGCCCAGGCACGCCCCGGCGAGCGTGGCGGCGATCAGCGCGGGCGGGTACGCGCCCACGTCGCCGCCGTTGTTGCCGAGCAGGCCGATGGAGAACACGCAGGTCGCGGCGGCGGCGATGAGGCCGATGCCGGCCGCGAGCCCGTCCAGGCCGTCCACGAAGTTCATCGCGTTGATCATGGTCACGGCCAGCAGCACGCTCAGGATCGCGCCCTGGTTCTGGTCCAGCGACAGCAGCGAGCCGGTGCCCTCGCCGTCGTCGCCCCACGGCACCCAGAACAGCAGCCACTGGAGCCCGAACAGCACCAGGATGCCCGCCGAGGTGACCTGGCCGGCGAGTTTCGTCAGGGAATCCAGCTCGAACCGGTCGTCGAGCACGCCCACCAGGACGATCACGCCGCCGCCCACGATGACGGCGTACGGGTCGTTGGAGAAGTCGAACGCCGACCGCAGCACGGGGAGCTGGTGGGCCAGCAGCATGCCGCCGAGCACGCCGCCGTACATGGCGAGGCCGCCCATCCGGGGCATGGGCTTGACGTGCACGTCCCGGGTGCGGGGGTAGGCGACCGCGCCGATCCGGAACGCCAGCGCGCGGACCAGCCCCACGAGCAGGAAGGTCACGACGGCGGCGGTCAGCGCGACGAGCAGGTACTCCCGGACGGGGAGGACGTTGGAGACGGCAGAGAACTGGCCCACGGCAAACTAGCCCCTCGGGGACGGGGTGTCGGGCGGAGTGGGCACCACGCTACTCCGATCGGGAAGATCCACTAGCGGGCGACCTCGACTTCCACGCCCAGCACCTCGGACACCTCCGACACCGGCACCGCGCCCTCGCGCAGCACGACGGCGTCGGGCCCGGTCAGGTCGACGATGGTGGAGCCGACGTGCTCGGTCGCGGGACCCCCGTCGAGGTAGACGCCGACGTCCTCGCCGAGCTGGTCCCACGCCTCCTGGGCGGTGGTCGCGGGCTGGAAGCCGGACTTGTTCGCGCTGGAGACGGCCATCGGGCCGACGTCGCGCAGCAGCTCGAGGGCGACCGGGTGCAGCGGCATCCGCAGCATCACCGTGCCCCGGGTGTGACCGAGGTCCCAGTTCAGCGAGGGCGCGTGCTGGAGGACCAGCGACAGGCCGCCGGGCCAGAACGCCTCGATCAGCGCGCGCGCCTGGCGGGGCACGCTCAGCACCAGGCCGTCGACGGTGGTCCAGGAGCCGACCAGGACCGGCACCGGCATGTCCGGGCCCCGCCCCTTGGCCTCCAGCAGGTAGCGCACGGCCGTCGCGTCGAACGCGTCGCAGCCGATGCCGTACACGGTGTCGGTCGGCAGGACCACGAGGCGCCCGGAGCGCACCGCGCCCGCGGCTGCGGCGAGACCCGCGGCGCGGTCGTCCTGGACCGCGCAGTCGTAGATCGTGCTCACCCGGTTGATCCAAGCACAGCGCGGAGGAGCCCAGCGGCGGAGGTCACAGACCGGACCGCCGGAGCGGCCCGCCCGCGTCCGCGACCCACCGCCGCCTGCGGTGCGCCAGCACCCACCCGAACACCAGCGCCGCGCCCGCGGCCACGCCGCCCGCCGTCACCGCGGCGCTGTCGACCGCCGCGCCCACGAACGGCAGCACCAGCGCGGCCAGCGCGACGACGGCGGCGCCGGCCGCGGAGCCGGGCGCGACCCAGCACCAGCGCTCGGCGCGGTCCAGCCGGTCGAGCAGGTCCTCGGCGAACGCGGCCAGCTCGGGGTCCGGGCGCAGCTCCAGGACCTCGTGCGCGAGGGCGCGGCACGCGTCGAGCCGCCCGCGGTCGGTGACCACCAGCGCGCCGTCCGCCGCGACGCCGCGCAGCTCGGCGCTGCGGGCGGCCAGGGCGATCGCCAGGTGGTCGCGCAGCACCGGCGACGGTCCGGCGTGGCGCAGCTCGCGGCGCACCCGCTCCACCGCCGTCGCCGCCCGGCCCTCCACGAACGCGTCGGCGAGCGCGGCCCGGGACCGCGCGGCGGCGTCGTCGGCGGGGTCGGTGGGGCGGGCGGCGAGCGCGGCGAGGCGTTCGCGCAGCGCCTCGTGCTCGCCGGGCTGGGGTTCGATCGGGCCGTTGACGGGCACCGCCGGCCCTCCGGTTTACTGCTGCGGACTGGGACCACCAGAGGCTAGCCGCAGGGGGAAGGCACGATGGCGAGGCGTTCCGGAGGCGCCCGCGCCGGGCGCGTCGGCGCGCTGCCGCTGGCGTTCGCGATCACCGCCGCGTACGTGGTGGTGGGCGGCGGCGCGGGCGTGCTGGCCCTGCGCGCGGGCACGCCCGGACCACCGGCCGCGCAGGCGGGCACGACGCCGCGGTTGCCGGTCATCACCACGTCGGGGGCGACCGCTCCCCCGCCGTCGGCCACGGCTCCCGCCGCTTCGACGACCCCGGGCACCACCCCCGCGGCCCCGCCGGGCTTCCGCACCGTGGAGGCGCCGGGGGACCTGGTCACGATCGTGCCGGCGGACTGGGCGGTCGGCCCCGGCACCGTGGCCACGACCCTGGTCGCCACCGCGCCCGACGGGCGGCGGGAGGCCCGGTTCGGCGGCGCGCCGGTGACCGACCCCGGCCGGACGCTGCTGGAGCGCATCACCGCGGCGGCCGCGGACCGGGAGCGCGAACCCGGCCACGCGCGGCTGGGGCTGGCGGGGACCACGATCCGGGGCCACCCCGGCGTGCGGTGGGAGTTCGCGGAGGCCACCGGGCGGGTCGCGGTCGCGTACTGGGAGACGGGCGGCGTCGAGTACGTGGTCTACGCGTCCGGGCCGCCCGAGGTCTGGTCGGACACGCGGGCGCTGCTCACCGCCATGGTCGACGCGGCCCGCCCCTGAACCGGGTCCTTCGAACTCGCCACCGCCCGACCGCAATCGTGCGGATCGGATCCCCGCCGACCGGTCGATCATGTCGGGGTACCGAAGTCGGGCGCCGGCGGGGACCGGGCGCCGGAGGGGGTCGGGGGCACATGGGGCAGCCGGAGCACGGCGACGCGCGCGACGCCGTGGCGGCGGACGTCGCGGCGGGGAACGGCACGGCGGGGAACGGCACGGCGGGGAACGGCACGGGCAACGCCGTCACGGCCACGACCATCGGGACGGTCGTGCAGGCGGGCACCATCCGCGGCGGCGTCACCGGCCAGCGGTACCTGTTCAGCGTCCAGATGCCGCCGGCGGTGCGCAACGCCCTGGTCGCGCTGCTCGTGGCCGCCCTGCTGGCCGGCGGCGCGTACGCCGTGCTGACCTGGGTGGTGCCGCAGTTCGCGCCGACCTACAAGACCGAGTTCCTGGTCGACCTGTCCGGCGCGGGCGCCGCGCCGGAGGACTTCGCCGCGAGCGTCGAGTCCCTGGGCAAGGCGCTGGACAACTCCGGCGACGACGACGCGATCGCGCTGCGCGGCTTCGGCGGCGAGTGCGGCGCGGAGGACAACACGACCCGGCTCGTCGGGTTCGGCAAGGGCAACCGCGACGAGGTGGGCGCCGCCGTGCGCGCCGCGGCGCCGTCCGGCCGGGCGACGCTGCTGCGCGGCGTGGTGGAGGCCACCGCCGACTTCTCGGAGCCGTTCTCGCAGGACGCCAAGCAGGTCAACCGCATCATCGTGGTCACCCGCAACGGGGTGGACGCGTGCGACGACGACCGGGCCTTCGTGGAGGAGGAGATGCGCGACCGGGTCGCCGCCGCCGGGCTGGCGATCGAGTTCCGGTTCGTGGG
Organism: Actinosynnema sp. NPDC059797; assembly: GCF_042732085.1. Classification (NCBI taxonomy): domain Bacteria; kingdom Bacillati; phylum Actinomycetota; class Actinomycetes; order Pseudonocardiales; family Pseudonocardiaceae; genus Actinosynnema; species Actinosynnema sp. NPDC059797. Next base: position 46,214 of record NZ_JBHWIE010000013.1, on the reverse strand, counting down.
CTACCAGCTCGACCGCGACCACCGGGACAACCTGGCGAAGCTCGCCACCGGCGCGGACGCGCCGCCGCCGCTGCTGCCCGACTCGCCCGACGAGCTGCGGGCCGCGCTGGAGTGGGTGGCCAACGTCGAACCGGTCCTGCGGTCCGCGCGCCGGGTCGTCGACGTGTTCGACCCCACCGTGGCCAGGCTCAACGAGGCCGCGCGGGCGATCGTGGAGGGCCGCCTGGACGTGGCCGGGCGGGCCGTCGACGACGTCGCACCGGTCACCGCGGACGCCGAGTTCGAGGACCTGCGCGGCCGGGCGCGGACACCGGCCGCGGTCGACCTGCACGCGAAGGCCGTCCAGCTCCGCGACCGGCAGGGCCGCGTCGTCGAGGCGGCGCGGCGGCTGCTCGACGCGGCCCGGTCCGGCACGCCGTTCGGCGAGCGCTTCGAGGAGTTCCAGCGGGCGGCCGAGGACTACAACGCCCAGGTGGACGCGGTCAACGAGGCCCTCGCCGCGCTGCGCGCCACCGGCCCGGGGGCGACCGGGTGAAGCGGGAGCTGGTCGTGGGCGCGGTCGTCGCGGTCGTGCTGGCCGCGTGCGCGGTGACCTACGCGGTGGTGCGCTCGACGCCCGACCACCGGACGACGCTGCTGGTGGACGCCTCCGCGCCGGGCGACGGGTTCGCGGCGGTGGCCGACGCGGTGGAGGCGGTCGCGCACAACACCGGCGGCGGTGACGCGCTGGCGCTGCGCCGGTTCGGCGGGGAGTGCGACGCGGCGGACAACACCGCCGAGGTCGCCGACGAGGCCGGCGAGGTGCCCGGCGCGGTGCGGGGGCTGGTCCCGTCGGGGCGGGCGACGCTGCTCAGCGGGGTGCTGGCGGCCGTCGACGACTTCGCCGGGCCGCTGCCGCCGCGGGGTTCGCAGCGCAACCGGATCGTGGTCGTCTCCACCACCGGGGTCGACGCCTGCACCTCCGACCCCGACGAGGTCTCGCGCGCCATCCGCGAGCGCGTGGCCGCCGCCGGGCTGGAGCTGGACATCCGGGTCGTCGGCCACCGCGTGCCCGCGGACCGGCGCGAATCGCTGGAGCGGCTGGTGGGCGAGCAGGCCGTGACCTTCACCGAGGACGCCGCCGAGCTGACCGAGCAGCTCGACAAGCTGGTCGTGCCCGACTCGCCCGACGCGGCCCGCATCAGCGTGACCGCGCCGCCGGAGCCGGCCGCCTACGCGTTCGTGACGGAGACCCGGCTGGGCGTCGCGCGGGGCGAGCGGGTGGTCGCCGAGGCGGCCGGGCGGTTCGGCTTCTCCAGGCCGGCGTTCACCGAGGACGGCAGGTTCGCCTTCGCCGCCTCGGAGGAGGGCGTCGCCGTGGTCGACGTCGAGGCGGGCGGCAGCCGGGTCGTGGCGTGCGGCGGCTGCCGGTCCGCGGCGCCGGTGGGCGGCAGCCGCATCGCCTGGACCGGGCCGGAGCGGGCCCTGGTCGTGCTCGACCTGGGCGCGCCCGGCGCCCGACCTGCCCCGGTCCGGGCGCTGCCCGGGCGCCGCGTGACGGACCCCGCCTTCCCCCCGGTGCTGGACCTGCCGCCCAAGGTGGTGGGCGGGGGTGAGGGGGTCGCGCTCGTCGCCTCGCCGGACGAGCCGTCGGCCTACGGCGGCCCGGACTCCCTCTACCTGGTCGGCCTCGACGGGTCCGTGCGCGACCTGGGGGTGACCGACGCCAACGTGGGCCTCGACAGCGCCGCCGTCTCGCCGGACGGCCGGACGGTCGCGTACGCGGGCACCTGGCACGGCGGCGCCTGCCAGGAGCCCACGTCGGTGATCGAGGTGGACGCCCCGACCGGCGCTCCCCGGAGCAGCGCCATCGGCGAGCTGCCCGAAGGCGGCGGCTCGACCGCCCGGGACCTCTGGTACGACGACGGGGGCAGGCTGAACGCGGTCTACGCAGGCTGGGCCTGCCCGGCGTCCGGCGGCGACTCCACGCCGGTCCTGCCGGCGGGCCACTGGCGGCTGGACGCCGGCCGGTGGGTCCTGGTGGACGCCGGTCCCCTGCTGGCCTCGCGCCCGATCGGGGACGACGCGCGCCTGGTGATCGCCGAACCCGACGAGTACCTGCGGGTCGGGACGCTCTACGTGGAGTCCGGCGGCCGGCGGACCGCGGTGGCCACCGGGGTCTCGGCGGTCGCGGTGGCCGGCTGATCCCGGCGCGGCGATCCGGCGTCGGGCGACCCGGCGTCAGGCGCGGCGGGCGGTGGCGAAGCGGGGCCGGCCGGTCAGGTCGACGTGGTCGGCCACGTCGGTGAGCACGCGCCGGGCGGAGAGCAGCGCGGGCACGGACTCGCCCTGCGTGTCGTCGTGCTCGATCGCCACGTGACCGCCGGGGCGCAGCAGGCGCGCGGCGACCGTGACCACGTGCCGGATCACGGCCAGCCCGTCCGGGCCGCCGAACACGGCCTGGCGCGGGTCGTGGTCGGCCACCTCCGGCGGCACCTCGGTGCTCTCCGGCACGTAGGGCGGGTTGCACAGCACCAGGTCCACCCGACCGTCCAGGTCGGACAGCAGCCCGGGGTCGGCGACGTCGCCCGCGTGCAGCGTGACGGGCGTGTCGCCGGCGGCCGCGCGGGCGTCGGCGTTGCGGCGCGCCCAGGACAGCGCGGTGGTGTCGCGCTCGACGGCGTGCACGCGCGCGGCCGGCAGGTGGTGCGCCGCGGCCAGCGCCAGCGCGCCCGAGCCGGTGCACAGGTCGACCACGAGCGGGTCCTCGCGCCCCACCGCGGACAGCGCCCAGTCGAGCAGCAGCTCGGTCTCCGGGCGCGGGATGAACACGCCGGGGCCGACGTCGAGGTCGACGCCGCCGAGGTGGGCCCAGCCGGTGATGTGCTGGAGCGGGATGCGCTCCACCCGCCGCAGCACGACCTTGTGCAGGGCGTCCACCACCGGCGGGTCCACCAGCGGGATCAGCGGCAGCCGGGAGCGCTCGACGCCCAGGACGTGGGCGGCGAGCAGCTCGGCGTCGACCCGCGGGCTGTCGACACCCGCGGCGGCCAGCATGCGCTCGGCTTCGAGGATGGCCAGCCGCAGCGGGTGTCGGGTCATGCGCGCAAGGGTAGGCCGTCAGAAGTTGATCATGTGTCCGGCCAGGCCGTGCACCGCCTCCTTGACGGCCTCGCTCAGCGTGGGGTGCGCGTGCACGTTGCGTGCCACCTCGTGCACGGTCAGGTCCCACTGCTGGGCCAGGGTCAGCTCGGGCAGCAGCTCGGTCACGTCCGGGCCGATCATGTGCCCGCCGAGCAGCTCGCCGTACTTGGCGTCGCTGATCAGCTTGACGAAACCGGTGGAGTCGCCCAGGCCGTGCGCCTTGCCGTTGGCGGTGAAGGGGAACTTCGCCACCTGGACGTCGTAGCCCTTCTCGCGGGCCTGCGCCTCGGTGTAGCCGAACGAGGCGATCTGCGGCTGGCAGTAGGTCGCCCGCGGGATCATCGCGAAGTCCAGCTCCATGGTCTCCGCGCCGGCGATGGTCTCCGCCGCGATGATGCCCATGGACTCGGCGGTGTGGGCGAGCATCAGCTTCGCCGTCACGTCCCCGATCGCGTAGATGTTCGACACGTTCGTGCGACCCCGGCCGTCCACCGCGATGGCGCCGCGCTCGGTCAGCCGGACGCCGGTGTTCTCCAGGCCGTAGCCCTCGACGCGCGGCTGGAAGCCGATGGCCTGCATGACCTTGTCGGCCTCCAGGACCTCCTGGTTCCCGTCCTTCGACACGGTGACGCGCACGTTCGACCCGGTGTCCTCGATCGACTCGACCCGCGTGGACGTGCGCACGTCGATGCCGAGCCGCTTGTAGCGCTTGGCCAGCTCGGTGGAGACCTCGACGTCCTCCAGCGGCACCACGCGGTCGAGGAACTCGACGATCGTGACCTTGACGCCGTAGTTGTGCAGCACGTACGCGAACTCGACGCCGATGGCGCCCGCGCCGGCGATGACGATGCTCTCCGGCAGGTCCCGGGTGAGGATCTGCTCCTCGTAGGTCACCACCCGGTCGGACAGGGACGTGCCCGGCAGCAGGCGGGTGGTCGCGCCGGCCGCGATGATCGCGTGCTCGAACGTGATGGTGTCGTCACCCACCCGGATGGTGTTCGCGTCGACGAACTGGCCCCACCCGTTGATCTCGGTGATGTTGTTCTTCTTCATCAGGAAGTGCACGCCCTTGACGCGCCCGTCCGCGACCTTGCGGCTGCGGTCGAACGCCGCGCCGAAGTCGAACTTCACCGAGCCGTCGACCTGGATGCCGTAGGTCTTCTGCTCGTGGGTGAACAGGTGGGCCAGCTCGGCGTTGCGCAGGAGGGCCTTCGACGGGATGCAGCCCACGTTCAGGCACACCCCGCCCCAGTAACGCTCCTCGATGACAGCGGTCTTCAGGCCCAGCTGGGCCGCGCGGATCGCGGCGACGTACCCGCCTGGCCCCGCACCGAGGACCACGACGTCAAAGTGTGCGCTCATGGGCACAACACTAGGCGCGGAGCTGATCCGAGAAGAACTCGATGGTGCGCCGCCACGCGTCGGCGCGGGCCGCGGCGGTGGCGGCCGGCGTGCCGCCCGTGGCGAACCGGACGCCCGGTCCCGGCACCACCACGTCCGTGGTCGGCCGGTGCGGCGCGCCCGCGATCAGGTGCCCGGCGTCCGGGTACACCACGTGCTCGTACCGGAACGGGTGGTTGTGGGACTTCAGCCGTTGGTGTGCGACCTCGCTCAGCTCGCGGCACGGCCACGACCGGTCGTCACCGGCTGAGAGGAGCAACACACCGCCGTTGATCCGTTCGACGGGGATCTCGGTGTCCTCGGGGACACCGTCGGTGAGGTCGAACGCGAGGCCCAGCGGCACCGGCTCGCCGTTGACCACCGCCGACCGCAGCTCCGCCGGCACCGAGTACGGCAGGTACGGCAGCGGGCGGCCCTCGAGCGTCCAGGACGAAGCCTCGTGCTCCAGCTTCTGCAGCAGCCGGTGGCCGGGACCGACGCACTGCGTCACGACACCGCTGCCCACCACGCTCACCACGGCCTTGACCTGCGGGAACGTCGCACCGAGCAGGAGCGCCAGCTCACCGCTGCGCGACCCGCCGACCAGGCCGACGCGGTCGCCGAGCAGGTCCAGGGCCGGCGCGAAGTACTCCAGGGGGATTTCGACCAGGTCCGCCGGCACGCCCTCGACGCCGAAGTAGGCCAGGGCCAGCGCCGCGAACCCGTGCCCCGCGAGCAGCGCGGCGTCGGACTCGTGCAGGCCGCCCTCGGAGCCACCGAGCACCACCACGCCGGGGTGCGGCCCGCCGCCGACCGGCTCGAACAGCACGCCGACCAGGCCGTCCTCCCGGACCTCGGTGCGCTTGACGCCCTCCGGCTCGGCCAGGCGCCCGACCTCGACGCGGCCCACGCCGTCGACCTCGACGACCGTGGCGTCCCGGGGTTCCGCGCCGGTCGGCGCCATCGCCCAGAACAACCCCATCGGGTCAACGCCGGAGTAGTCGCCCGAGATCGGCGCGTGCCTGGTCAGGTCCACCACGCCGCGCTCGTCGGCCCGGAACCCGGCCTCGGCGGCGCGGTCGCCCGTGGACGCGCGCACGGTCACGACCCGGTCCGGTTCGAGGCCCACCACGCGGACGTCCAGCGCCGTGTCGAGCGGGGCGCTGATCGGGTCCACCAGGATCTCGGCCATCGCGCGCACCTCTCATCCGGTCACCCGCCGGCGAGCCGCTCCGCCCGGTCGGCCGCCGCGAGGGCGTCGAGCACCGCGTCCAGGTCGCCGTCGAGCACTTGGTCCAGGTTATGGGCTTTGTACCCGACGCGGTGGTCGGAGATGCGGGATTCCGGGAAGTTGTAGGTGCGGACGCGCTCGGAGCGGTCCACGGTGCGGATCTGCGAGCGCCGGGCGTCCGACGCCTCCTGCTGCTGCTTCTCCTCGGCCAGCGCGGTCAGCCGGGCCTGGAGCACCTGCATGGCGCGGGCCTTGTTCTGGAGCTGGCTGCGCTCGTTCTGGCAGGACACCACGATGCCGGTCGGCAGGTGCGTGATGCGCACGGCCGAGTCGGTGGTGTTGACGCTCTGGCCGCCCTTGCCCGACGAGCGGAACACGTCGACGCGCAGGTCGTTCTCGTCGATCTCGACCTCGACGTCCTCGGTCTCCGGGAAGACCAGGACGCCCGCGGCGGAGGTGTGGATGCGGCCCTGCGACTCGGTGACGGGCACGCGCTGCACGCGGTGCACGCCGCCCTCCCACTTCAGGCGGGACCAGACGCCGTCCGGGCCGTCGCCGCGGCCCTTGATGGCGAGCGTGACGTCCTTGAAGCCGCCCAGGTCGGAGTCGGTGCCGTCGAGGACCTCGGCCTTCCAGCCGTGGCGCTCGGCGTACCGGACGTACATGCGCAGCAGGTCGCCCGCGAACAGGGCCGACTCCTCGCCGCCCTCGCCGGACTTGATCTCCATGACCACGTCGGCGCCGTCGTGGGGGTCGCGCGGGAGCAGCAGCTCGGTCAGGCGCGACTCCAGGGCGGGGATGCTGCCGGCGAGCTGCTCGGCCTCCTCCGCGAACGTCGGGTCCTCGGCGGCCAGCTCCCGGGCGGTCTCCAGGTCGGCCCGCGCCTGCTCCAGCTCGCGGGCCGTCTTCACGATCGGGGTCAGCTCGGCGTAGCGCTTGCCGAGCTTGCGCGCGCCCGCCTGGTCGGCGTGCACCGAGGGGTCGGCGAGCCTGGTCTCCAGCTCGGCGTGCTCGGCCAGCAGGGCGTCCAGCGTCACGGTCTTGCTCCGGGTCTCTCGGGGGTGTCTCTCAGCGGTGTCTGGAGACGACAACGGCGCCCACCCACGTGCCGGGGTGGACGCCGTTCTGGCAGCTACTTGGCGCGCTTGCCGTAGCGGGCCTCGAAGCGCGCGACCCGACCACCGGTGTCGAGGATCTTCTGCTTGCCCGTGTAGAACGGGTGGCAGTTCGAGCAGACCTCGACGTGGATGGCGCCGGACGACTTGGTGCTGCGGGTGGTGAAGGTGTTGCCGCAACCGCAGGTGACCTCGGTCGTCACGTACTCGGGGTGAATGCCGGTCTTCAACGTCTCGTCCCTTTCCTCGGTGGCCGCCGGGTCCTCGTCGGTTGGTGGTCGTGCTGCGAGGTGAACCGGAGCCGGACTCGACCCGACAGTGTGCCAGATCGGCTGACGTGCACTGCAACGCGTGCCTGTGCGTGGTTGTTCCCGTGGCCGGGTTCACTACCGCTCGGCGATGGCGGCCGACCTTTCGGCGCAGCGGGTGACCGCTGGCCTACGGACCGTGGGTGCGCCGTTGCCCGAACGCCACACTTGGGCCCGTGCTGTGCGCTGCCGGACGCCCCCTGCGCTTGTCGACGTGGCTGGCCGTGCCGTTCCTGTTCGGCGGAGCCGTCCTGGGCCTCACCGGCCTGAGCGGCCTGCTGCTGGGCACGACGGCCCCCTTGACCCTGTCCAGCCCCCTGTTCGGCGCGGGCGTGGCCGTGGCGGTGGTCGCCTCCACCGCGGTCGCCTGGACCGCCCGCTGGCAGCGGACCTGGCTGCGCTGGCCCTACCTGACCGCCGTGATGTGCCTGGGCGTGGCCACCGACGACTTACCCCTCCCCCTGCTCCCCACCCTCTTACTGGGCCTCCCCTCCCTGACCCTCCTGATCACCCACTACTTCCGCGAACGCCGCCGCCCCGCCGCCCCACCCTGCTAACCACCCCGCGTGTCCTCCACTCAGACACCGCGTGTCCTCCACTCAGACATCGCGAGTCGTACGTTCAGGACCACCGTGTCGTACGTTCGCGCACCCTGAGTTCAGCACTCACGTCACCCCGACGGGCCTCCGGCCTGTCCTGAACGTGCAACTCGGGGGTTCTGGACGTACGACTCGCGGTGTCTGGGCGTACGACTCGCGATGCTCCGGTGGAGGACACGCGGTGTCGGAGTGGAGGACACGCGGGAATGGCAAGGCCCGCCCGTGGGACGGGCGGGCCTTGGTGGGTGGGACGGGTCAGTCGTTGTCCGCGCCCGGGGTGGTCTTCGCCACCTGCATCAGGAACTCGATGTTGGTGCGGGTCTTGCGCAGGCGGTCCAGCAGCAGGTCGATGGCCTGCTGGCCGTCGAGGGCGTGGAGCACCCGGCGGAGCTTGTGCATGACCGCGAGCTCGTCGGGCGAGAGCAGCAGGTCTTCCTTGCGGGTGCCGGACGAGTCGACGTCCACCGCCGGGAAGGTGCGCTTGTCCGCGATCTTGCGGTCGAGCTTCAGCTCGGCGTTGCCGGTGCCCTTGAACTCCTCGAAGATCACGCTGTCGCCGGCCGAACCCGTCTCGACCAGGGCGGTCGCGATGACCGTCAACGAGCCGCCGCCCTCGATGTTGCGGGCCGCGCCGAGGAACCGCTTCGGCGGGTACAGCGCCGTCGAGTCGACACCACCGGACAGGATGCGGCCGGACGCCGGCGCCGCCAGGTTGTAGGCACGACCCAGGCGGGTGATGGAGTCCAGCAGCACGACCACGTCGTGACCCATCTCGACCAGGCGCTTGGCCCGCTCGATGGCCAGCTCCGAGATCGTGGTGTGGTCCGACGGCGGCCGGTCGAAGGTGGAGGCGATGACCTCGCCCTTCACCGACCGCTGCATGTCGGTGACCTCTTCCGGGCGCTCGTCCACCAGCACCACCATCAGGTGGCACTCGGGGTTGTTCTTCGTGATCGCGTTGGCGATCGACTGGAGCACCGAGGTCTTGCCCGCCTTCGGCGGCGACACGACCAGGGCGCGCTGGCCCTTGCCGATCGGCATCACCAGGTCGATGACGCGCGTGGTGAGGATGTGGGGCTCGGTCTCCAGGCGCAGCCGCTCGTTCGGGTAGAGCGGGGTCAGCTTGGTGAAGTCCGGCCGGTTGCGCGACTCCTCCGGGTCCAGGCCGTTGATCTTGTCGACCCGGACCAGGGGGTTGAACTTCTGCCGCTGCTGCTCGCCGTCGCGGGGCTGGCGCACCGCGCCGATGATCGCGTCACCGCGCCGCAGGCCGTACTTGCGGACCAGCGAGAGCGACACGTAGACGTCGTTCGGCCCGGCCAGGTAGCCCGACGTGCGGACGAACGCGTAGTTCTCCAGCACGTCCAGGATGCCCGCGACCGGCAGCAGGACGTCGTCGTCGCGCACCTCGGTGTCGGTGCCGCCGCCACCGGTCTCGCCGCGGCCACCGCGCCTGCGGCGGTCGCGGAAGCGACGGCCCCTGCGGCCGCCCTCGTCGTCGCCGTCGTCGTCGGGGGCGTTCGACCGGTTGCGGTCGTCGCGGTCGCGGTCGCGATCGCGGTCACGCCCGCGGTCACGGTCGCGGTCGCCACGGCCACCGCGGTCACCGCGCTCGCCCCGGTCACCGCGGTCGCCGCGGTCCTGCCGACCGCCGCGGTCACCGCGGTCACCCCGGTCGCCCCGGTCACCGCGCTCGGGCCGGTCACCGCGCTCGGGCCGGTCACCGCGCTCGGGCCGGTCACCGCGCTCCTGGCGCTGTTCGCGCTGCTCACCGCGCTCGGGCCGGTCCTGCTGGGGGCGCTCGACCGCGGGCGCCGCCTGCTGCGGCTGGACCTCGGCCGGTGCGGCCTGCGCGACGGGAGCCTCCGGGCTGCCGGCGGGCCGGTTGGCCGAACGGCGGCGGCGGCTGCCCCGGCGCCCGCCGTCCTCCTCGCCCTGCCGCTCGACCACGTCGAGCTGCTGCTGGGTGGGCTTCTCCACGGGCTTCTCGGCGGGCTTCTCCACGGGCGCGGGCGCCTCGGCGGGCTTCTCCGCGACGGGCGCCTTGGCGGCGGGCGCGGCGGCCTTCTTCTCGGCCTTCGGCGGCGTCGCGGCGCTGCCCCGACCGGAGGTGCCGCCCTGCCGTTCCTTGATCGCCGCGATCAGGTCGCCCTTGCGGAGCCCGGCGGTCCCGGTGATGCCGAGCTGACCCGCGAGCTCACGCAGCTCGGCCAGCACCATGCCGGAGAGTCCGGCGCGCTTGCGCGGCGGGGCGCTGCCGTTCGTAGGGGTGGTCAGAGCGTTCTCCTCGGCTCCGGAACTGGCGGTGTTGGGAGCAGCAGGAGCTTCGCTGCTCAGCACATCGGTGTTGCTCACACATGTCCTTCCTGACCGGACCGCGCCTCCTACGCGGCCCAGCGGACCTGCCGTCCGACGGAACGCGGACCGGCAGTTTCGCCCCGGCGCAGGCGGACTTCGTCGGCGCGGAACGCGCGCGAACGGCGGAGCCCTCCGGTACGGGACTTTCGGTCACACGGCGAGCGGGTGCCTTCCAGCGCCAACCCCGTCCATCCGGCACAGGGCCAAGTCACTGGAGGAATGCGATCCGGAACGAACGTCCGGGCACCACACCGGCGCCCGTGCGCGCGGTGACTGATGGCCCCGAGGGTAGACGCCGCTCCGGTCGGGTGCAACAACCGACGCGCGGCGCGTCGCATCACTCAGCCGAGTGGCGCAACGCACACCCCGCCCAGGTCAACCGGCACCCGGCGCGCCTCGAACCCCTCCAGGTCCACCCCGGCCGGCAGCTCGCCGCCCGCCGGCAGGGCCAGGACCGTGGGTCCCGCCCCGGACACCGCCGCCGCCACCCCGGCCTCCCGCAGCGCCCGCACCAGGCGGGACGTCGCGGGCCACGCGGGCTCCCGGTACGGCTCGTGCAGCCGGTCGTCCAGCGCGGTGACCAGCAACGACGGGTCGGTCGAGAGCGCGTGCACGGCCAGCGCCGCCCGGGACGCGGCGAACGCGGCGTCCCCGTGCGGCACCTCCGGCGGCAGCAGCCCGCGGGTCACGTGCGTGGACGACTCCCCGGCCGGCACCAGCACCACCGGCGACACGCCCGGGTGCGGGTCCACACGCACCGCGCGGTACCGGTCACCCTCCGTCCAGGCGATCACGACGCCGCCGAACATGCTGGCCGCGGCGTTGTCGGCGTGGCCCTCGAACTCCGCGGCGAGTTGCAACGCGGTCGTGTCCAACTCGCGACCGGCGAGCCCGTGCGCCGCCGCCACGCCCGCCACGATCGCCGCCGCCGACGAGCCGAGGCCGCGGGCGTGCGGGATCGCGTTGCGGCACGTCAGCCGCAGGCCGGGCACGTCGAGGCCGAGGTGGTCGGCCGCCGCGCGGAAGGCCCGCACGACCAGGTGCCGCTCGTCGGTGGGCACGCCCGCCGCGCCCTCGCCGCCGACGAGGACCTCCAGCCCGGCCGGCACGACCTCGAAGTCCAGCTCGTCGTGCAGGCCCAGGGCCATGCCGAGGGTGTCGAAGCCGGAACCGAGGTTCGCCGTGGAGGCGGGCACCCGCACGCGGACGCCCACCCGGGTCCGCGTCCCGGCGGGCCGGACGCCCGTCACCCCAGCTCCAGGGCGGTGGCGACGGCGCCCGGGTCCACCGGGACCGGCTCGACCTCGGACATGCCGAGCAGCGCCGTGTCGGGGTCCTTGAGGCCGTGGCCGGTGACCGTGCACACGACCGTGGACCCCGCGGGCAGCCTGCCGTCGGCGGCGGTGGCCAGCAGGCCGGCCACGCTGGTGGCGGACGCGGGCTCGACGAAGATGCCCTCGGTGGCCGCGAGCAGCCGGTACGCCTCGAGGATCTTCTCGTCGGTCACCGCCTCGAACAGCCCGCCGGACTCCTCCTTGGCCGTGACCGCGCCGGTCCACGACGCGGGGCTGCCCACCCGGATGGCGGTCGCGATGGTCTCGGGGTTCGCCACCGGCTCGCCCAGCACCAGCGGCGCGGCGCCCGCGGCCTGGAACCCGAACATGCGGGGAGCCGAAGCGATGACGCCGTCCGCGACGTAGTCCGAGTAGCCGCGCCAGTACGCGGTGATGTTGCCCGCGTTGCCGACGGGCAGGCAGTGCACGTCCGGCGCGCGGCCGAGCACGTCGCAGATCTCCCACGCGGCGGTCTTCTGGCCGACCAGCCGGACCGGGTTGACCGAGTTGACCAGGGTGATCGGGTACTCGGCGGCGGTCTTGGCGGCCAGTTCGAGGCAGTCGTCGAAGTTGCCGTCGATCTGGAGGATGCGCGCGCCGTGCGCCACGGCCTGCGCCAGCTTGCCCAGCGCGATCTTGCCGCGCGGCACGAGCACGGCCGCCCGCAGTCCCGCCTTGGCCGCGTAGGCCGCCGCGGACGCCGAGGTGTTGCCGGTCGAGGCGCAGATCACGCCCTGCACGCCGCTGGCCAGCGCGTGCGTCATGGCCACGGTCATGCCGCGGTCCTTGAACGAGCCGGTCGGGTTCGCGCCCTCGACCTTGACGTGCACCTCGCAGCCGGTGAGCTCGGACAGGTGCTCGGCGTGCACCAGGGGGGTGCCGCCCTCGTGGAGGGTGATCACCCGGGCGCCCTCGGGCAGCCCGATCCGGTCCGCGTAGGCGTGGATGATGCCGGGCCACCCGGGCCGCACGCCTGCTTGGATCGTCATGTCTCTTCGCCTTCCACCCGCATCACGCTGACCACTTCCCTGACCACGGGCAGCCCGCCGATTTTGTCCACGGTCGACCGCAGTGCCGCGTCGGTCGCGGCGTGGGTGACGACCACCAGGCTGGCGTCGTCGACCCGCCCCTCCTGCCGCACCGCCGCGATGCTCACGTCGTGCTCCGCGAACACCGCCGCGACCTGCGACAACACGCCCGCCCGGTCGGCGACGTCGAGGCTGATGTGATAACGCGTGGGGGTTTGCCCCATTGGCCGCGAGGGCAGGCCCGCGTAGGCCGACTCGCGCGGGCCGCGCCCGCCCAGCACCAGGTTGCGGGCCACGGCGACGAGGTCGCCGAGCACCGCGCTGGCCGTGGGCGCGCCACCGGCGCCCTGGCCGTAGAACATCATCTCGCCGGCCGCGTCGGCCTCCACGAACACCGCGTTGAACGCGCCGTTCACGCTGGCCAGGGGGTGCGACCTGGGGATCATGGCGGGGTGCACGCGCACCGAGACCGACTCCTGGCCGTCCTCGGTCACGCGCTCGCAGATCGCCAGCAGCTTCACGGTCCGGCCCAGCGCCCTGGCCGCGGCGATGTCGGCCGCGCTGACCGAGGCGATGCCCTCGCGGTGCACGTCGGCGGCCGTGACGCGGGTGTGGAACGCCAGCGACGCCAGGATCGCGGCCTTGGACGCGGCGTCGAACCCGTCCACGTCGGCGGTCGGGTCGGCCTCCGCGTAGCCCAGCCGGGTGGCCTCCTCCAGCGTCTCGCCGTAGCTCGCGCCGGTGGAGTCCATGCCGGAGAGGATGAAGTTGGTGGTGCCGTTGACGATGCCCATCACCCGGGTGATGCGGTCGCCCGCCAACGACTCGCGCAGCGGCCTGAGCAGCGGGATCGCGCCCGCCACGGACGCCTCGAAGTACAGGTCGGCGCCCGAGGCGTCGGCGGCCGCGAACAGCTCGGCCGAGTGCTCGGCCAGCAGCGCCTTGTTCGCCGTCACCGCGGACTTGCCCGCGCGCAGCGCGTCGAGCAGCAGCGTCCGGGCGGGCTCGATGCCGCCGATGACCTCGACGACCACGTCGACGTCCGAGGCGACCAGGGCCGCCGCGTCGGTGGTCAGCAGGTCGGCGGGCACCTCGCGGTGCTTGTTCGGCTTGCGCACCGCGATGCCGGCCAGCTCCACCGGCGCGCCGACGCGGGCGGCCAGGTCGGCCGCCTGGTCGGTGAGCAGCCGCACCACCTCGGTGCCGACGGTGCCGCAGCCCAGCAACGCGACCCTGATCGGCTTATGGCTAGGCACGTCATACCTCCAGGCGGAACAGGTCTTCCTCGGTCTCCCGGCGCAGCAGCAACCGGGGTTCCCCGTCCAGCACGGCGGCGAGCGCGGGTCGGGGCAGCCGGTTGTAGCCGCTGGCCATCGAGTAGCAGTAGGCGCCGGTCGCGGCCACCGCGATCAGGTCGCCGGGCGCGAGGTCGCCGGGCAGCCAGCAGTCGCGCACCACCACGTCGCCGGACTCGCAGTGCTTGCCGACCACGCGGCACAGCACCGACCCGGCGTCCTCGCCCGCGGCGCGGGACACCAGCCGGCAGTCGTAGACGGCGTCGTAGAGGGCGGTGCGGATGTTGTCGCTCATGCCGCCGTCGACGCTGACGTAGCGGCGGGTGGCGCCCGCGTCCAGCTCGACGTCCTTGATGGTGCCCACCTCGTACAGCGTCACCGTGCCGGGGCCGACGATGGCGCGGCCGGGCTCGACCGCGATCTTCGGCACGGGCAGGTCGGCGTGCTCGCACTCCTTGGACACGATGTCGTGGAGCTGCCGCGCCAGCTCGGCGGGCGGCGGCGGGTCGTCGTCCGGGGTGTAGGCGATGCCGAGGCCGCCGCCGAGGTCGATGGTGCCGACCTGGTCGAGGACGGCGTCGCCGTGCTCGTCGCGCAGCTCGGCGAGCAGCCCGACGACCCGCCGGGCGGCCACCTCGAAGCCGCTGGCGTCGAAGATCTGCGAGCCGATGTGGCTGTGCAGGCCGATCAGCCGCAGGCCCTGGGCCTTGAGCACCCGGCGGGCGGCCTCGGCGGCGTCGCCGGAGGACAGCGAGAAGCCGAACTTCTGGTCCTCGTGCGCGGTGGCGATGAACTCGTGGGTGTGGGCCTCGACACCGACGGTGACCCGGATCATCACCGGCTGCACGCGGCCGCGCTCGCGGGCGAGGTGGTCGAGCCGGGCGATCTCGTGGAACGAGTCGAGCACGACCGCGCCCACGCCCGCGTCGACCGCGGCGGCCAGCTCGGCGACCGACTTGTTGTTGCCGTGCAGCGCGATCCGCTCGGGCGGGAAGTCCGCGCGCAGCGCCACGGCCAGCTCGCCGCCGCTGCACACGTCGATGCTCAAGCCCTCCTCGGCGACCCACCGGGCGACGGCCACGGAGAGGAACGCCTTGGACGCGTAGTGCACCTGGGCCGGGTCGCCGAACGCCCGCGCGTGGTCGCGGCAGCGGGAGCGGAAGTCGGCCTCGTCCATCACGAACAGCGGGGTGCCGTGCTCCTCGGCGAGCCGCCGCACGTCGACGCCGCCGAGGCGGACCACGCCGTCGTCGCCGCGCTCGGCGTTCCGGGGCCACACGTTCGGGTGAAGTCGGTCCAGTTCCGCGGGCGTGGTCGGGCGCCGGCCCGCCGTGTTCGCCGGGACCAGGACGTCGGCGTGCCGGGGACCGGCCGGGTGCGCGCGCATCACATCCGCTCCGGGGCGGTCACGCCCAGCAGGCCCAGGCCGTTGGCGAACACCTGGCGCGTGGCCTCGACCAGGCGCAGCCGGGCGCGGTTCAGCTCGGTGGTCTCCTCGTCACCCCGCGGCAGCACCCGGCACACCTCGTAAAAGCGGTGGTAGGTGCCCGCCAGCTCCTCCAGGTAGCGCGCCACGCGGTGCGGTTCGCGCAGCTCACCGGCGGTGGCCACGACGCGCGGGAACTCGCCGATGGTGCGGACGAGGTCGCCCTCGCGGTCGTGGGTGAGCAGGTCGAGCGCGTCGCCGGGCGTCACGCCCAGCTCCGCGGCGTTGCGCAGCACCGACGACAACCGCGCGTGCGCGTACTGGACGTAGAACACCGGGTTGTCGTTGCTGCGCTTGCGCAGCAGGTCCAGGTCGATGTCCAGGGACGAGTCGACCGACGACCTGGTCATGGCGTACCGGGCGGCGTCCACGCCCACCGCGTCCACCAGGTCCTGCATGGTGATCACGGTGCCCGCGCGCTTGCTCATCCGCACCGGCTTGCCGTCGCTGACCAGGTTCACGAGCTGGCCGATCAGCACCTCGACCGAGTCCGGGTCGTCGCCCAGCGCCGCGGCGGCGGCCTTGAGCCTGCCGATGTAGCCGTGGTGGTCCGCGCCCAGCATGTAGATGCACAGGTCGAAGCCGCGCGACCGCTTGTCCACCAGGTAGGCGATGTCGCCCGCGATGTAGGCCGGGTCACCGTCGCTCTTGATGACCACGCGGTCCTTGTCGTCGCCGAACTCGGTGGACCGCAGCCACCACGCGCCGTTCTCGAAGTAGAGCGCGCCGGAGGACTTGAGCTGGTCGACGGCCTTGGTCACCGCGCCCGACTTGTGCAGCGAGTCCTCGTGGAAGAAGACGTCGAAGTCGGTGCCGAAGTCGTGCAGGTCCCGCTTGATCTCCTCGAACATGAGGTTCACGCCGATGCGGCGGAACACCTCGGCCGGGTCCTCCGAGGTCAGCGCGCCGGGCTCCTGCCGCAGCACCTCGGCCGCGATGTCGCCGATGTAGCCGCCCGCGTAGCCGTCCTCGGGCGCGGGCTCGCCCTTGGCGGCGGCGATCAGGGACCGGACGAACCGGTCGATCTGCGCGCCCGCGTCGTTGAAGTAGTACTCGCGGGTCACCTCGCCGCCGTTGAACGCCAGCACGCGGCCCAGCGCGTCGCCGACCGCTGCCCAGCGGGTGCCGCCCAGGTGGATGGGGCCGGTCGGGTTCGCCGAGACGAACTCCAGGTTGATCCTGCGCCCGGCCAGCGCCGCGCCGCGGCCGTAGTCGGCGCCCGCGGCGACCACGTCGCGCACGATCGCGCCCTGCGCGTCGGCGGCCAGGCGCAGGTTGAGGAAGCCGGGACCGGCCACCTCGACCGAGGAGATGGCATCGGTCGAGGTCAGCGCCTCGGCGAGCCACGTGGCGAAGTCCCTGGGGGTCACGCCGACCTTCTTGGCGGTCTGGAGGGCCACGTTCGTCGCGTAGTCGCCGTGCTCGGGGTTGCGGGGGCGTTCGATCGTGACCGCTGTCGGCAGGGCGGCGGGGTCGAGCCCGCGGGAGGACAACACGTCCACGGCCGTCGCACGGACCAGTTCAGCTAGCGCAGCGGGAGTCACCCGGCAAGTCTAGGGAAGCGTTCCCGCTGGTCTCGACTGGGATACTCGTCCCGATCAGTGAGAAGGGCAACTGTGAACGGCGACCCTCGGTGACAGGGAGTTGACGGTGATCCGACACCGGGTCCCTACACTGGCCCGCGGCATGGGCGTATGACGAGACTGAGGCGGACATGACCAGCGGCAAGAAGACTAAGGCCGCGCGCTCCAGCGTTGCGGCGGCGCGCTCCTCGGTGGTGGCGAAGAAGCCCAAGCCCTGGGGGACCATCCTGGCGGTGGTCGTCGTGCTGGGCCTGGCAGCGGGCGTGTTCGGGTACGCGTACGTGCAGATCGACGAGAAGAACGATCGTGAAGCGGCCCTCGCCAGGTGGAACCCGTCCGAGGAGAACAAGGACCCCTCGGACCAGATCCAGGGCGTGCTCAAGAAGGAGTACGAGGCGGGCAAGCACGTCACCGCCGACCAGCGGGTCGCCTACGACATCTCCCCGCCCATCGGCGGACCGCACGACGGCGTCTGGGCGGTGTGCTCGGGCGTGGTCTACGAGACCCCGGTGCGCACCGAGAACATGGTCCACGGCCTGGAGCACGGCGCCGTGTGGATCGCCTACAACCCGGACCAGGTGACCGGCGAGGCGCTGGACAAGCTGCGCGCCAAGGTCGACGGCCAGCAGTTCACGATGATGTCGCCGTACCCCGGCCTGGACAAGCCGATCTCGCTGCAGTCGTGGGGCCACCAGCTCAAGCTGGACAGCGCCGACGACGAGCGCATCGACCAGTTCATCCAGGCACTGCGCCGCAACCAGTTCACCTACCCCGAGGTCGGCGCGACCTGCGACTCGTCCACGTTCGACGTGACCAACCCGCCGGCGTTCGTGGCCGAGCCCCCGGGCCCGGACGCGGTGCCGATGGACGGCGGCACGACCGACACGAGCGAGACCGGCGGCACCGAGGGCGCGACCGACGCCCCCGCCTCCGACGCCCCGGCCGCCTCGGACGCGCCGAGCGCTCCCCCGTCGAGCTGATGAACGAACCCGAACAGCGGCACGGCTCCACCGCGACCCGAGTGGTCGTCCTCTCGGTCGCGGTGGTCGCCGTGCTGCTGCTCGGCGCGGCGGTCGGCCTGCTCATCCAGCTCCCTGGCCGGGACGGCACGTCGGTCCCGGCCGCCGACTCCGTCGACGTCGGCTTCGCGCAGGACATGGCCGTGCACCACCTCCAGGGCGTCACGATGGCCAACCTCGCCCGGGACAAGACGGCGGACCCCGCCATCGAGCAGCTCGCCTTCGACATCCAGTCCACCCAGTTGGAGCAGGTGGGCCGGATGAAGGGCTGGCTGACCTTCTGGGGCCGGCCGGAGCAGTCGGTCGACGGCACCTACATGAAGTGGATGGAGGGGTCGGACCACGCGCACGGCGGCGACGCGGCGTCCGCCGCCACCACCGGCCTCATGCCCGGCATGGCGACCTCCGAGGAGCTGAACCGCCTCCGCCGCCTCACCGGGACCGAGTTCGACGTGTACTTCCTCCAGCTCATGCTGCGCCACCACCAAGGCGGCGCCCCGATGGCCGAGTACGGGGCGCGGAACGCGACCCAGCCGGTCGTGCGCACGCTCGCCGACAACATGCTGCGGTCGCAGCGCGGCGAGAGCGAGCTGATGGAGAAGATGCTCCGCGAGCGCGGCGCCGCCCCGTTGGAGGGCTGAGCCCCCGACCGGGACCCCGGCGCGGCGTTCACCGCCACGGGTGAACCTTCCGCGCACGGGGCAGGCGTTGTGTCCAGCGCGGCACCTGCCCCGTGCGGCACGGTCGGGAAGGGACCACGTCCCCCGTACTCCCTTCCCGACTCCCCGGTGCCACATCGGAAGGACACCCATCCTCCAGGAGGAGGTGTGGTAACGCTACGTCATTACCGGCCGGTTCACACCTACGACAATTGAGTGAATCAGCAGGTGAGCAAAATTCACCTATTCTCGGAGAGTGATCATCCGCGCCGGTCGAACACCAGGTCCCGCGCCGATCGCAACCCCATCGCCACGGCGCCGCTGAGCACCGCGTCGTCGCCCAGCTCCCCCGCCACCACCTCCGGCACGAACGGCGTCAGCCGGCGCAGCGCGGCGCCCAGCGGCTCCAGCAGCAGGTCGGCGCTGCGGCCGATGCCGCCGCCGAGCACCACCAGCTCCGGGTCGATCACCGCCACCACCGAGGCCACCGCGAACGCCAGCCGCCCGGCCTCGTCGCGCACCGCCGCCAGCGCCCGCTCGTCGCCGGACCGCGCCGCGGCGAACACGTCCCGCGCCGACCGCGCGACCAGCCCGCGCTCCCCGGCCAGCGCCACCACCGACCCCGCCGCCGCGGCCGCCTCCACGTGCCCGCCCTCCGGCGACCAGGGCAGGTAGCCGATCTCGCCCGCCGCGCCGTGCGCGCCCCGGAACAGCCGGCCGTCCACCACGATGCCCATGCCGATCCCGGTGCCGACGGAGACGCAGACGAACACCTCCGCGCCCCGCGCCGCGCCCTGCGCCTGCTCGCCCACCGCGGCCAGGTTCGCGTCGTTCTCCACCAGCAGCCCGGCGCCCAGCGCGTCCTCCAGGTCCTCCAGCAGACCGGGCCGCTCCAGGCCGGGCACGTTCGGCGCGTGCCGCAGCGTGCCGCCGCGCGGGTCGGGCACGCCGGGCAGGCCGACCACCTTCACCACCAGGTCGTCCAGCGCCAGCCCGGCGTCCGCCGCGGCCCGCGAGGCCACCTCCGCGACCGCCTTGACCAGCGCGGGCGCCGACCGGCAGCGGTTGCGCTCGTCGACCCGCGCGATCACCCGGCCGGCCAGGTCCGCCACCGCGGCCCGGATCCGCTGCCGGCCGACGTCCACGCCCAGCACGTGCCCGGCCGCCGGGTTCGGCTCGTAGACCACGGCGGACCGGCCGGGGCCCGCCGTGGTGCGACCGATGGCGCGCACCAGGCCGTGCTGCTCCAGGTCGAGCAGCGCCTGGCCGACGGTCGGCTTGGACAGCCCCGTCTCCCGGGCGATCTGCGGCCTGGTCGCCGGTCCGCCCGCGCGCAGCCGGTCGAGCACGGCGCGCTGGTTGAGCACGCGCATACCGGCCGGGGTGCCCACCGGTGGTTTGTCGACCGTCACAGCGAGTGAGTCTAGATCGGTTGGAGCAGCGGCCGGACAGGCTTGCGGACAAGATGGTGAACCGGACTTGACAACGATGTCACACCGCTATTCGCTTCGCTGAAGATCGGTTTTGCGGCGAAGATCGGTTTGCGGCGAGAGGCGTGCGCGATGGGGCTCATGCGGGCAAGGAGATCGCTGGCGGTCGTCACGACCGCTGCGCTGGCGCTCGGCGGCGTGGCAGGCTGGACGACAGCCACCGCCGCACCGGAGCCCGGGAGGCCAGCCGTGAGCGAGACGCTGTTCGCCACGTCGTTCGAGGACGGCCAGCCGCAGCCCACGTGGCTCAGCGAGGTGGAGACGGGCCCGGACGGCGCGCCGAAGACCTCGGGCGTCGACGGCTCCGACTCCACCGGCATCCCCGGCAACGTCACCGACCGCGTGGTGGACGTCGCGGCCAACTCCGAGTTCGTCGAGGCGGGCGAGGTCAAGGAGAACCTGGTCGACGGCAACGCGCTGTCGAAGTGGCTGGCGTTCTCCCGGTCCGGCTGGGCCCGGTTCACCTTCGCCGAACCGGTGGCGGTCAAGCGGTACGCGCTGACCTCGGCCAACGACGAGCCCGGCCGCGACCCGAGGGACTGGGCGCTGCGCGGCTCCGCCGACGGCACCTCGTGGACCACGATCGACACCCGCGCGGGCGAGGTGTTCGACCAGCGCCACCAGACCAAGGTCTACGAGTCGGCCAACACCGAGGCGTTCCGCTTCTACCAGCTCGACGTCACCGCGAACGGCGGCGCGGACGCCCTCCAGCTCGCCGAGGTCCAGTTCTCCGACGGCTCCGCCACCCCGCCCGCGCGGCACATGCGCACCACGGTGGGCAAGGGCGCCAACGGCGGGTACAACGCCAAGGCGGGCGCGGGCTTCACCGGCGTCCGGGCCCTGCGCTACCAGGGGACGCACACGGCCGAGGGCCGCGGCTACTCCTACAACAAGGTCGTCGAGGTCGACATCCCCGTCACCGGCACGACCGAGCTGTCGTACCTGATCTTCCCGTCGTTCACCACCGACGACCTGGCCTACCCGGCCACGTTCGCCGCGGTGGACCTCGCGTTCTCCGACGGCACCTACCTCAGCGACCTCGGCGCGCGCGACCAGCACGGCTTCGAGCTGTCGCCGCGCGGGCAGGGCGCGGCCAAGTCGCTCTACACCAACCAGTGGAACCGCGTCGCCTCCGTCGTCGGCCGGGTCGCCGCGGGCAAGACGATCAAGCGGATCCTGCTCGCCTACGACAACCCGGAGGGCCCGGCCGCGTTCAACGGCTGGGTCGACGACATCGCGGTCAGGTCCGCGCCCGCCACCGTGGAGCGCGCCCGCCCGTCCGACTGGGTGCTGACCACCCGCGGCACCAACTCCAGCGGCTCGTTCTCGCGCGGCAACAACTTCCCCGCCACCGCGGTGCCGCACGGCTTCAACTTCTGGTCGCCCATGACCAACGCGGGCTCGACGAGCTGGCTCTACGAGTACGCCAAGACCAACAACCGGGACAACCTGCCGACGCTCCAGGCGTTCACCGCCAGCCACGAGCCGAGCCCGTGGATGGGCGACCGGCAGACGTTCCAGGTGATGCCGTCCACCGGCGCGCCCACCGCCGACCGGGCCGTGCGCGCGCTGCCGTTCCGGCACGAGAACGAGGTCGCGCGGGCGCACTACTACGGCGTGACGTTCGAGAACGGCATGAAGACCGAGATCGCGCCGACCGACCACGCGGCGCTGTTCCGGTTCACCTTCGCCGACGGCCCCTCGAACCTGGTGTTCGACAACGTCAACAACAACGGCGGCCTCGCGCTCGACCCCGCTTCCGGCGTGGTGACCGGCTTCTCCGACGTCCGCAGCGGCCTCTCGGTCGGCGCGACGCGCCTGTTCGTCTACGGCGTGGTGGACAAGCCCGTGACGGGCAGCGGCCGGCTGACCGGCGCGGGCCGGGACAATGTGGCCGGCTACTTCTCCTTCGACACCTCGGCCGACCGGACCGTGACGCTGCGGCTCGCCACGTCGCTGATCGGCGTGGACCAGGCGCGCCGCAACCTGGAGGCGGAGATCGCGCCCTCGGACACCCTGGAGTCGGTGCGCGAGCGCGCCCAGGCCGCCTGGGACGACGTGCTCGGCATGGTCGAGGTCGAGGGCGCCACCGAGGACCAGCTGACCACGCTGTACTCGAACCTGTACCGGCTCTACCTCTACCCGAACTCCGGCTTCGAGAACACCGGCACCGCCGAGGCGCCCCGGTACCGGTACGCCTCCCCCGTGCAGGCGTCGAACCCGTCCACGCCCACGCAGACCGGCGCGAAGGTCGTGGACGGGAAGATCTACGTCAACAACGGGTTCTGGGACACCTACCGCACCACGTGGCCCGCGTACTCGCTGTTCACGCCCGAGCGCGCGGCCGGGCTCGTCGACGGCTTCGTGCAGCAGTACCGCGACGGCGGCTGGATCTCCCGCTGGTCCTCGCCCGGCTACGCCGACCTGATGACCGGCACCAGCTCCGACGTGGCGTTCGCCGACGCGCTCGTCAAGGGCGTCGACCTGCCCGACGCCGAGGCCGCCTTCGAGGCCGCGGTGAAGAACGCGACCGTGGCGCCGCCCAGCCCGGGCGTGGGCCGCAAGGGCCTGGACACCTCGATCTTCACCGGCTGGACCTCCACGGCCACCCACGAGGGCATGTCGTGGGCGATCGAGGGCTACGTCAACGACTACGGCATCGCCAACATGGCCCGCGCGCTGCACGAGCGGACCGGTGACGCGAAGTACCTGGAGTCCGCCGAGTACTTCGCCAACCGGGCGCAGAACTACGTGCACATGTTCGACCCGGCGAGCGGGTTCTTCCAGGGCCGCAAGCCCGACGGGTCCCGCCGCGTGCCGTCCGAGGAGTACGACCCGCGCGTGTGGGGCTACGACTACACCGAGACCGACGGCTGGAACATGGCGTTCTCGGTGCCCCACGACGGCCAGGGCCTGGCCAACCTCTACGGCGGGCGCGAGGGCCTGGCGTCCAAGCTGGACGAGTTCTTCGCCACGCCGGAGACCGCGAAGTTCCCGGGCTCCTACGGTGGCGTGATCCACGAGATGACCGAGGCCCGCGACGTGCGGATGGGGCAGCTCGGCCACTCCAACCAGGTGTCGCACCACATCGCCTACATGTACGACTACGCCGGCCGGCCGTGGAAGACGCAGGAGAAGGTGCGCGAGATCCTGTCCAGGCTGTACGTGGGCAGCGAGATCGGCCAGGGCTACCCCGGCGACGAGGACAACGGCGAGCAGTCGGCGTGGTGGCTGTTCAGCGCGCTGGGCTTCTACCCGCTGCAGATGGGCAACGCGTCCTACGCCATCGGCTCGCCGCTGTTCACCAAGATGACCGTGCGGCTGGACAACGGCGGCACGCTGACCGTGAACGCGCCCCGCAACAGCGCGGACAACATCTACGTCCAGTCGCTGAAGGTCAACGGGAAGAAGTGGGACAAGGCGCACCTGCCGCACGCCGAGATCGCCCGCGGCGGCACGCTCGACTTCGAGATGGGCCCGTCGCCGTCCCGCTGGGCCACCGGGCCGGACGCCGCGCCGCCGTCGTTGACCACGGGTTCGGAGCCGCCCGCGCCGCTGCGCGACGTGACCCCCGGCGCCACCGTCACCGGCCCGGCCGCGGTGGTGGACGACACCTCGCAGACGTCCGCCGCGCTGTCCTCGCTCCAGGTCTCGCTGCCGGACGGCAAGGAGCCGGTCACCCACTACACGCTCACCTCCGGCAAGGGGGCGGGCGACCCGGCGGCGTGGGCGCTGAAGGGCTCCTACGACGGCGTCACCTGGGTGACCGTGGACGAGCGGACCGACCAGGCGTTCCCGTGGCGGCAGCAGACCCGGGCGTTCAAGGTCGCGGCGCCGGGCCACTACCGGCACTACCGCCTGGAGCTCGGGCGGTCGGCGACCCTGGCCGAGTTCGAGCTCCTGGCCAAGCCGCTGCGGTGCACCGACACCGTCACGGGCGAGCACCGCGGCCCGCTGGCCGTGCGCTCGGGCACGACCTGCGTCGTCGGCGCCGCGGTCACCGGCCCGATCACCGTCGCGGCGGGGGCGTCGCTGCACGTCTTCGACAGCGAGCTGCGCGGCGCCCTCTCCGCGACCGGGGCGGCGACCGTGGTCCTCGTCGGCAGCAGCGTCGAGGGCGCGGTCAGCATCACCCGCACCACCGGCCGGGTGTCGCTCGAACAAACGACGATCACCGGTCCGGTGAACCTGATCGGCAACCGGGGCGGCACGGTGGTGGCGGGCAACCACGTCACCGGCCCGGTGTCGTGCGTCGGCAGCGACCCGGCGCCGGTGGACCACGGTTGGGCCAACGAGGTCAGGGGGCCCAGGACCGGGCAGTGCTCCGGGCTCTAGGTCACCAGGAGATCTCGCGGCACCTCTGCGCCGAGTCCCCGGGTTCGACCTGGAGCGTGGCGTGCTCGATGTGGTAGCGCCCGGCGAGCAGGTCCTGAGCGGCCCTCAGGACCTGCGCCGGGTCCGCGTCGGGGTGCGTGGTGAGGTGGGCGGAGGCGACCTCCATGCCCGAGGTGAGCGTCCAGACGTGCAGGTCGTGCGCCTCCGCCACGCCGGGCAGCCGGCCCAGCTCGACCTGCACCTCGGCGACGTCCAGCCGTTCGGGTGCGTGCTGGAAGAGGATGCGCAGGGCACTGGCGGCCAGCTTGTAGGTCCGCGGGAGCACGAACAGCCCGATCGCCACGCCCATCGCCGGGTCCGCGTACCGCCACCCGAAGGCCAGCGTGACCAGCCCGCTGATCAGCACGCCCACCGAGCCCACGAGGTCGGCGAGCACCTCCAGGTAGGCGCCCCGGACGTTGATGCTCTCCTTGGCGCCGTCCCGGAGCGCGAGGAACGAGACGAGGTTCGCCGCCAGCCCGCCGACCGCCACGAGCACCACAGGCAGCCCCGGCACGGCCGGCGGGTCGTCCCACCGCTGGACGGCCTCGTACACCACGTAGCCGGCGACCCCGAACAGCAGGACGGCGTTGGCGAGGGCGGCCAGCACCTCGGCCCGGTACAACCCGAACGTGCGACTCCCCTTGGTCCCGGCGTGCCGCGCGAGCAGGATGGCGGCCAGGGCCATGCCGACGCCGAGGACGTCGGTGAGCATGTGGGCGGCGTCGGAGATGAGGGCCAGCGAGCCGGTGGTCCAGCCGACGGCGAACTGGACGATCATGTAAACCGCGCCGATGGCGAAGGCGATCCACAGGCGGCCGAGGTGCTTCGCCCCGGCGCCCGTCACTCCGTGGCCGTGTCCGTGACCCATGGTCATGAAACATATAGTCGTATGCGCATGAGTACAACCCGGGTGTCCTCGGAGCCCCGAAGAGTGGGATGGCGCGGGTCGGGGGTTGACGGGGCGGGGCGACGAAACCGCAGGTCGGCGGATGGTGGGGGGTGGGGTGAAAACCACCTCGTGCGGTGCGCTAAGCTTCTCCCCGTAGCTACGGCCCCCGTAGCTCAGGGGATAGAGCACCGCCCTCCGGAGGCGGGTGCGCAGGTTCGAATCCTGCCGGGGGCACCACTACGAAAAGGCCCTTGACCAGCGGATACGCCGGTCAAGGGCCTTTGTCGTCTGTCCGGCCGTGTCCGGCTGGTACCGGCCGTCTACGGGTGTCTCGGTCAAATACGGGCCAAAGTTCGACTAACCCGGTTGGCACCCCAGCGCGACGCCTTGGCGCCGTCCGGTGCCATACCGAGGACTCATGCCCGCTGGGCGTCGTCCGTGAAGTTCGAGCTTGCAATGCCGTGATCAACAGACGTACACCCTCCAACTCGATGGAGAGGCAGGCCTCCCCGCCGACGCACACGGCCTCAAGCAGTACCTGGCGTGTCGGAGTGGCGGTGGAGCGTGCCGATGCCGACGGGCAGGGAACCTCCTCCAGCGATCCGTTGACCCGTCGGTCGCGAAGACGTCACGAGCTGCGGCGACAAGCGCGTCGAACTCATGCCGGCTGCCGGCGCGCTGCGGTCGGGTCACACCGGCCGGGGTGTCTCAGATGTGTCGGGCTGCGGTCATGGCGTCTTCCTCCTGACGGAACGCTTGCCTGCGGAGAGGCCCCCTCCACTTCGTGGTCCATGTCACCGCCCACCCCCAGCGGGCCGCTCTCGACCGGGCCGGTGGCCGACACCCCCGTCGAACCACCGCATCAGGGCAACGCCCGCCGACAGGCTGTGGACGTCCCTCCTCAGGAGCAACCCGCCGTCGTCCCGGCGCTTGCCGTTGGCCGCGAAGCTGTAGAGGTGCGCCGCTTCCAAGACTCCCGGGGGACGGCCCGGTGAAAGCGCACTCGTCTCCGTACGCCTTCAGCAAGCGGCTGCGGAAGCCGACCTGACCGACCCGCACCCGGACGAACCTCGTGCGGTGCCCGCCGTAGAGCACCTGGGCCAGGTACGTCTGCACCGAGGACATGAGGGGTTCTCTCGGGGACTTCTCCACTGCCGCCCGGAATTTCGGGTGATCCAGCGGTCGGATGCCCAGCTGGGACTTGGGCCGGGTGCACGGCCCTCGGAATTCATCACCGGTCAACTGCCCGGCCAGGTCGATCCAGGCGATCCCGCTCACCCCCGTACCCGCCGCCGTCGACATCCGCTTGGCGTCGGTCGGCAGTCGGTGCGGGGCCTGGTCGGCTGCGGCATGCAGGGTCTCCGGGCCGGAACGCCCGTCCTCCTCGCAGTACCAGGCGTGCAGCCGGACCCGGTCCGCCGGGTGGCGGCCGGGCAGCCGATCAGCGAGCATGCCGCCCAGGGCGATGAGGAGCGACAGGGTGTCGAGCACCTGCACGATCCAGTCGAACCGCGAACGGAGTCGTTCACACCGCGGTCAGGCGTGCGAACAGCTTCGCACGTCCAACCGGGTCACCCGGACCGTCCTCGTCAACGCGCATGGTGACGGCATCCGCACCACCCTCGGCCACCTCGCTCCAAGCCGCCCGCAGGGTCCACCTCACCCACCTGACCAACCGCGCTGAGCACGGCTTTTGCCGAACTCCACCCCCAGGCGGAAAGACCCTCGGGTCAGGGTTGGCAGTCTGCCGCAACCTTGCAGACTGACAGATGTCACTCTGCTAATGCCAAGATGGAAGGTGCGTACCGAGGTTGATCAAGCTCACGGTTGCCCTCAGCTATGCGCACGATGAGATCAGCAAGAAGATCGTCGAAGCCCTCACACGGCTCCTCCGGTCCCACGGGGTCGAAGTCCTCGTTGACGTGGACCTCGAGGGTCGCAACCCGACTTCTCTGCCGCACTGGATGAGCCGCATGGTGCAGCACTCCGTGGTGATCTGTGTGGTGTCCCCCACCTACGTCGCCTGGTTCGACATCACCGACTCCTCGGAAGACCACAAGGGCGTCCGTTACGAGGCGCGGTGGGTGCGCAACAGGCTCTACCAGCACACCTCGGACGAGGGCTGCCCCGTCATACCCCTGGTCCCGCCCGGCTTCCCGGTAGATGCCGTGCCCTTCGAGTTCACGGGCCTCCGGTGGTCGCGGTTCGATTACGTCACCGGGAGCGGTGTCGACGAGCTGGTCGAACGGATACGGGACGCGCACGAGCACGCCCTCGGCAGCGGGAGGGAGGGTGCGCCGGGGTCGAAGGGGGGCACCGGCTTGGCGTCGCCGAAGAACACAGACCTGCCCGACGACCTCCTCGACCGCTTGACCACCGTCGACCCGTCGAGCCCGGCCGCACCGCGGCTCGTCCGCCAGTGGCTGGAGTGGGCTCGGGCGACCCGCCCGGCGCACTCGACCGACCTGGTGCGCGTCTTCACCGTGACAGAGAGGATCACCGACATCACCGGCGACATGGGAATGCTCTCGGAGGTCACCGAGATCTGCCTGGCCGCGGTGGAACGGGTCGACCTCGACGACGAGAGCACACGGGCCAAAGCCAAGTACTTGATCCACGGCCGGGCGCGCGGGCTGCGCAGGCTCCAGCGGTTCACCGAGGCGCTCGAGGCCGCGGAGGAGGGCGTGGAACTCGCGAGGGAGATCACCGACCAGAGCCTCGTCGCCAAGGGCGAGCAGACCCTGGGGCAGATCCACCGCGGCCTGGGCGAACTGGCGCTGGGCAGGGAGCGTGACGACCGCTTGGAGGAGGCCGTCGACCACGCCCAAAAAGCGTTGAGGATGTTCGCCTCCGCGGAGAACAGGCGGGAGGAGAGCACGTCCCACCTGGTGTTGGCACGCATCTACAACACCCGTTACCGCTTGTGGCGCAGGCATTCCGAGCTCGAACAGGCGAAGCACCACGTGGAAGCCGCCGGCACCCGGACCCGCCCCGAGCGCTCGCGGGAGCACCACGAACTGACGCTCCTGCGCGCCGAGATCGCCATCGCCAACGGTGAGCGCGAAGTTGCCGAAAACCTCTTGGTCCCGGCGATATCCGCCCTGAAGCGACAGACCGGCAACGGGACCATCTTCTCCGAGTTGCGGGCACGCGCCCACCTGCTGCGGGCTTACCTGACCATCAAGAGCGGCCGATCCGACGTCGACGAGGACGTCAAGGTCGCTCAACGGCTCTGCGGAGAACTCGAGTTGCCGCGGATGGCCGCGGAGTGCGACTGGTTGCTGCTCCGCCGCGACCACCGTCGGAGGGGTCTTTACCGGGGCGATGTCCGCGCGCTGGAGACGCTGTGCCCGGACCCGGTGGAGCGGCTGCGGGTGGCGGGGCGGGAGCGGACTTGGCCTGCCTGGCAGAGCGCCGTGGGCGGGCTCGCGGCGTGGCGCTGGCGGTTCGTGGTCGAGAACCTGCGGCAGGAGGGGTAGCGCTCGGTCCCGACGTCCGCCACGGCTCTTCGCGTCGACGGCTGTGCGCCGGGTCCCGTCCGTCAGGCCCACGCCCTCCCGGTCGATCGCTCAGGAGTCCGGCCGCGTGGTGGCCCGGTGGAGCTCGTCCAGCGCGACGCGGCAGCGCAGGGCGTCCTCGTCCCGGTGCTGCGCGGCGAACATGTCCTGCGCACGGCGCAGGACATCGCTGGCGCGATCGTCGCCCTGCTCGACCATGACCTGGGCCAGGTGCTCCGTGACCTCCGCTTCGAACGAGGCGGCGCCTTGTGCAGCCGCTAAGGCGCGCGCTGCGGAGTAGCGGCGCGAGGCCGTGTCGAGATCACCTGCTCGTCTGGCCAGGAATCCCAGGTTGTCCAACGCCACCATCTGCCCGCCCGCATTCCCCTGCCGTTCGCTCAGACGCAGCGCTTCGGAGCAGCACCGGAGTGCGGCGGCGTCATCACCGAGTTCCCCGTGCACCCTCCCCAGCGCGTTGAGCGCATGGGATTCGCCGACCGCGTTGTCCGCGGCGCGGTACAGGCGGACCGCTTCCGAGCAGTGCCGCAACGCGCCGTCGTGGTCTCCCGAGCGGGCGCACAACCTGCCCAGGTCGTGATGGGTGTGAGCCGCCTCGGTGATGTCCCCCGCCTCCTCGACGAGGACCAGGGCGCTTCGGAGGCACTGGGTCGCCTCGGCGAAGTCACCGGCCCGGGTGTAGGCACGGCCGAGTTGCCGCCCGACCGTGGCGATCATCGAGGAGTCACCCAGCGCTTCCGCCGCGACGACGCCCGCTCGGGAGGTGTGGATGTTCTCCATCAGGTGACCACGGCGGTAGTGATAGGTGTCCAGGGCCCGCGCCAGGTGCCAGACGTGCTCCACCCAGCCCTGGCGGACCGCCTCGTCCTGCGCGGCCAGGAGTTGGGGGTGTTCCTCCGTGAACCACTGGAAGGCGTGTTCCTCCGCCGAGAACGTCAACGGCGCGCAACCGGGGAGGGTTGGGGGCAGGGGCACGCGCCGCCGGTTCGGGTACAGGAGGAGGTCCGCGGCGCAGGCCGTGTGCGTGTAGAAGTCGACCAAGCGATGAACAGCGTCCACGGTGTCGTCTCCCGCCACTTCGGCACCAAGTTCACAGGCGTACGCGCGCACGAGTGCGTGCATGCGGAACGTGGAAGGGGCCGGCTGCCAGAGCAGGTTCCTCGTCTCCAGCCTCCGCAGCAGGCGTGCCGCCGGTGCCCTCTGGGTGCCGAGCAGGCTCGCGGTCGCATCGAGGTGGAACTCGGCGACGGGCACCGCTCCCAGCAACCGGAAGACCCTCACCTCGTCCGCGGAGAGCGAGGTGCATGACCAGGCCAGCACCGCCCGCAGGCTCAGGTCGCCGTCGTCGGACTCGAAGGCGTCGAGAGCCGTGGCGGACTCGCCGAGTTCGGCCGCCAAGTGCGAGAGGGGGAAGCCCGGGTAGGCCGCCGCACGAGCCGACATGATCATCAGGGCGAGGGGTAGACCCGCGCAGAGGTCCAGAAGCCGGCTCGCCGCGTCCTCGTCGGAACGCACCGCCTCGCATCCGACGCTCTCCTCCAGGAGCATCCGGGCATCCTCGACGCCCAAGGCGCTCAACCGCAGCGAGACGGCGCCGGCCAGGTGCAGACCGGGAAGGCGGTTGCGGCTGGTGACCACAACCGCGCACGAAGGCGCACCGGGCATCAGCGGAAGGATTTGTTCGACGTGCGCCGCGTTGTCGATCACCACCAACATGGATTTGTCCGCCGTCACGCTTCGGTACAGCGCCGACGCCGATTCCACATCAAAGGGAATTGAGCTGCTGGGGACGCCCAAGGCCACGAGCAGGCCATGTAGGACCGCCAAAGTGGAGATCATGCTTCCCGACGCGTCGTCCCCCTTCAGGTCCACGAACAGTTGACCGTCGGGATAACGCTCGACCTGGTCGTGCGCCCACTTGACCGCCAACGCCGATTTGCCCACGCCCCCGACGCCCTCCACCAACAGCAACGGGATCCGGTTCCGAGCCGAAGCTGCCCGTAGCGAGCGGTCGAGGAAAGCCATCTCCTGCTCACGCCCGATCAGGAGATGAGGTGGCGATGGAAGCTGGCGCGGCTTGACCGGTGCCGCCCCCCGCTCCCCCGGGAAGTTGACGCCGCCGGTGACAGTGCCCACCTGCACCAGGATATCGGCGGACGACGAACGGACGGTGTTGCGGACCTGGGCACGAGCCTCGAACTCATCCGCCGATGCGGCCACACCACATGCCCTACCACCGATACCCGGACAGGAAGCCGCAATAATGCGGATTGCTCATACTTTTCCCACATCTTCGATGAACGCGGTCCAGGAACGTCCCGAAAATTCCAGGCGGCCGCCCCGGCGATCACGCGACGTCCTGACCAGGACCCGATCCACGGCCCGAGCAACTTCCACGCACGCCTGCTTGTCCACTATGGCACCACTTGCCGAACTCTTCGCCCAAGCCAACCCCGACGGCTCGACCTCGACCACTTGCGCTCCGCGCGACGACTCCACCGCAGCCCCCTTCACACCGACCTCGGGCCACCTGCCATGCCCGCGATGCACGCACACAGGTGGGCCACACGAGGTGAGCAAACACGTCCGCCGACGGACGTGCCCAAGAAGCTAGCCGTGCGAGAGCGCACGCCAAACCGCCGATCGCAGTACTCCGCACCGGCTTCGGACTTTCATCGAACCGTTACCGAAAAAGTTGACGATATCCGCACTTGTGCCTCGAAAGGACAAGATCAGTACGATAGAGAAACGCCTCGAAATAAAAACTGCGGAAGGTCAAGCGTTCAGGTCATCAATCCGCTCGCGAATGAATGAAGCGGTTTCATCGTCATCGTGCGCCAATCCCCACAGTCTTTCGAAGTCGCTGTCATACTCACTTATGCTACTTTCGTTGTCACGAATCAGGACGTCACGGACAGGCTCTTCCAGTACAAGAATCTGCTCACCTCCGGACACCGGTATGTCCAGTATGGAGAAGGAACCCTTCCAGCCTTTGCCCTTGTCCACGGCGTAGGGCAGAACTCGCACGGATACGTTTTCCAAATCCATCTTCTCAAGTATCCGGTAAAGCTGCGCAGCCATCACTTCTACACCGCCGAGCCGTTCTCGCAAGATCGCTTCATGGAGCAAGAAGCGCAGCTCAGGACCACCTTCGGCAACGATCTCCTGGCGCTTCCCCCGCAGGGCGACGCCAAGGGAAATCGTCTCGTCATTCCCACCGACAGCCCTGACCATGGCTGTCGTGTAATCCGATGTCTGCAGTAACCCAGGCATGGTCAAGGACTGGTATTGACGAATCCTGGAAGCCGATGCCTCATAGCCGATGAAAGCGTACAATTGAGGATCGATTGACGCCCTGTAACTACTCCACCAAGCAGTCTTCCGACTGGCCCGCGCCTCTGCGACCAGTTCTTCCACATGCCCTTTGTCATCAATACCGTAAAGCATGAGCAAGGCACGCAGGTCAGTGGTCCCCACATTAGTGGTCCCGTTTTCTATACGGATCACCTTGGAGACTGACCAGTCGAGACTGTCTGCGACTTCCTTCTGCGTCAACTGAGCTTCTTCCCGCAGCTTCCGCAGCTCAGACCGAAGTCTTCTCTGGTGAACGATGGGGGTGTCACCCTGACTCATGTTGCCCTCCGATGCCTAGCATCTTGCCACATGGCAGATCGTTCATCGCAAGAAGCAGGCTACCGCGTTACATGTAGCTACGAGACATGCCGCACTCAACACATGGTTGACTGACAGATCGATCCGGGAAGCAGGTGCTACGCAGGCGTAGGGTCAGGCTCACACATTACGCAGAGTAACGAAAATGTACGTTTGCTCGCCCTGTCGACTGTTCCTAAAGGATGAAGCCGCTGGCTTGCGGTCTAGCTGCACATCTCTGATACCACCGCGGCACCACATAGTTAGGTCGTCGAAGCACTCCGCTTCAAGCAGCGGACCCCTATTCCACTCGATGCGATGTGTCGTCATCAGCGCCGTTCACACGGCCGAGGCGTGCGTGGTGACGGCAGCCACCGTTGGTTGCGCGGGCTCGCCGAGCCGTCGCAGGGGCCGCGTCGGTGGACGGACGCCGGGACACCGGTGCCAGCCGGACGGTCTCGTCCTCTGCTCCGCGTCGTTGCCGATGCCGGGCAGTCCTCCCGACAGCGCGCAGTGGGGCGGACGCGATGCGGTCGTACCTGGAGACGTCCGGTGCTCGTTCCGACTCCGCCGGTGGTGAGAGCGACCTGCTGAAGCGTTACCGCCGCGAACGGCGAGGTCGGGTAGGCCGGGACGAGTTCCTGCCCCGGAAGCGGAGTCGACCACGGATCAGCGCGTTCCTCCGCCTCCGGCATCTCGTCGTGATCGATCACGCACCCGGGGTGCGAGCGCAGGGCGCCGAGCCTGGGGCAACAGCCACGCATCGCTCATCGTGGCAATTCGCTCCGCCGTTCTCCCCTAGCCCACCTGGACGTGGTCGAGCGGAGGTCCGCACGCCACAGCAGGCGTTCTTCTCGCCCGGACCGGGGCAGGTGTCAACCAGTCGGGCGCAGCGGGACCTCACCGGATGTCGTGGTCCGGGTGGGTCAGGTCGTACCGGCTCCGCGCCTCCGCGATGACCTCCCGGTGGGCCAGGGACCAGTCGGCGAGGGCCTTGACCAGGTGGGTCAGGCCCGAACCGGTCTCGGTCAGCCGGTAGTCGACCTGGGCCGGGACTGTCGGGTATGCCGTGCGCAGGACCAGGCCGTCCCGTTCGAGCCTCCTCACGGTGAGGGTGAGCATGCGCTGGGAGATGCCGTCGATCGCCCGTTGCAGCTCCCGGAAGCGGCGCGGGCCGCCGGCCAGTTCCACGATCACCAGCACCGACCACTTGTCGCCGATGCGGTCCAGGACGTCGCGGATGCCGCAGTCCGGGTGGTCCTCGCTCCCGCAGGGGTCGAGGTCGGCGGGCACCGTGGTTATGCCCGTGTGCGTGGGTGACATCTAAGTGCCTCCTTGTGGCCCCTTCGCGGGCCGCTCAGGATCGAGCCTAGTTACCGGGGAGAACCACCTACGGAGGACCGTGAGCGACATGATCTTGGTGACCGGGGCCAACGGGAACCTCGGCTCGGCCACCCTCGCCGCGCTGCGCGCCCGCGGCGCGTTCGCGACGGGCGGCAGCCGCACGCCGGGTGACGGGCTGCGGCGGCTGGACTTCGACGACCCCGCGAGCCTCGACCTCGCCGGCGTGTCGACCCTCGTGCTCGTCTCCGCCGGTTACGCCGAGGACGACCTGGTCGTCGGGCGGCACGCGGCCGTCCTGCGCGCGGCCGCCCGGGACGGTGTCCGGCACGTCGTCTACACGAGCCTGACCGGCGCCGGCGACCACCTCGGTTTCGCGCTGGCGCACCGCGCGACCGAACGGCTCGTGCGCGATTGCGGCCTGCCCTGGACGATCCTGCGCAACGGTCTCTACGCCGAGCTGTTCGGCGCCCTGCTGATGTGGGCCGGGGACGGGGTGGAGTCGGCGTTCGGCGACGGCGCCCTGGCCGCGGTCGCCCGCGCGGACCTCGCCGAAGCCGCGGCGGTCGTCGCGGCGGACCCGGCGCGGCACGGCGGGCGCTCCTACGACCTGACCGGCGTCCCGATCACGGCGGCGCAGGTGGCCGACCGGCTCGGGGTGCCGCACCGGACCATCGGCCTGGGCGAGTACCGGCGCCGGCTCCTCGACGAGGCGCGGGGGCTGCTGCCGTTCCAGCCGCCCATGCTCGTCTCGATCGCGACCGGCGTCCGACACGGCTTCCTGGGCGGCACCGGCTCCGACCTCGCCGACCTGCTCGGCCGCCCGGTCCGCGACCCGCTGACCGTCGCGGTCGCGGCCGCCTCCGCCGCGAGGCCCCGCGCCGTCGGGTGACCCGGGCGACGCGCGACCGCCCGTGACGCGGGTCCCCGCGCCCGCACCGGTCGGCTCGCGGTTCGAGGTCTTCGGACCGGTGGTCCACCTCCCCGCCGAACCACCGCATCGGGGCAATGCAGCCCCGGGAGGACCACTGGCATGCTTCCCCCCGGAACTCGCCCGCGGGGGTGCGGCACGCAGGAGGTCGTCGATGGTCATGGCCAACCGGGAACCCTGCTCCGAGCAGGCCCGGACGCCACCGGACGCCTTCCTGCTCCGGATCGGCGAAGTGGTGGCCTGCACCGGTGTCCGCGACGGCCGGACGGCGTGGATCGTGGACCGGGCGTCGGATTCGCTGAGCCGGGATGACGCGGTGGGCGTCTGAGCGCCTCGGCGCACCGGGTCCGGACCTTCTGACCGCCTGACCGCTTCGGCGGGACGTCCGGTGTCGCGGCACGACCGACCCCTCGCGGCCCCATGGGGTACTCTGGTGAGCAGAGGATCATTCGCTGCCTGCGTCCCGCAGGAGCGCTCCCGCTCCGCCCGGTCCGGTTCTCCGCTCGCAGACGGAGCCGGCGGGTGACACCGGGGGCCACCCCCGATCTACTTCGCCACCTGCACGGTCTTCGGGCCTCGCCCGCGACAGCCGTCACCCCGGTGACCGCGGGACCCGGTGGGCGAGGGCTCGCCACGTCCGCCACCCGCCGACGCCACCGACACGCCCGCCGCGCGAACGCCGGGCAGACGGAGTCCACATGACACGGTCCGAACCGCTCGATCCCAATCGCGCCAACGGTGTCGCCCTCCTCAACCGGGGCGGTGACGCGACCGGGCGACCGGCGGCACGTGCCTCGCACCGGCCGCTGCCCGCGGACGGCACGCACGTCCTGGCCCGGGCGCTCGGCGATTACGTGCGGGCGGTGGCCGAGGCGGTCGGGGTGCCCCGCGAGGGCACCACGTGCGAGGTGACGGACACCGCCACCGCCTACCTCGCCCTGGGCTGCCGCGCCGTGGACCACCCGGACCGCGACGTGATGCTGGTCTGGAGCGCGTCGCGGGGGTGGGTGGTCTCGATCGAGACCTCTCCGGGCGAAGCGCCGATCGTGCTCTCGCGGTCCACCGGCGACCTCGTACCGACCCCGGGGGCGGTGGCGCGGTTCGTCGCGGAATCCGTCACGGGGCGCGGCTCGGGGCGGCGCCCGGTGGTGCTCCCGCCGTACGCGGACTGGTCCGACCTCGCCGAGCGCATGGAACTGCGCGCCTCGGCCTCCTGATCTCCACACGAAACACAGGGAAACCCATGACACCGACGAAAAACCCCACGAACGCCGACCTGCCGACCATGGTTCACCCGGTCGTGTTCAGCCACCCGGCCGACGAAAGCCTGGTCGCTCCCCGGCAGCCGCGCGGCACGCGCGGTGTGCAGCTGCCGCGCTTCGAGTCGCTGCCGGTCCTGGCCGGCGCCTGATCGACCGGCGCTCGACCGACCGGCGCCTGATCGACCGGCGATGTGGGGGGCGTGAAGAATCCGCCCCCCACCGCCGTGCGCGCGTCTAGAGGACGCGGACCGCGAGGGCCTGCGGGCCCTTGCGGCCCTCGCCGACCTCGAACTCCACCGGCTGGTCGTCCGGGACGCCGTGGAAGTCGTAGCCCTGGATCTCGGAGTGGTGCACGAACAGGTCGGCGCCGCCACCCGAGGGGGTGATGAAGCCGAATCCCTTGCTACCGCTGAACCACTTGACGGTGCCCTGGGTCATCGACGTGCTCCTTCGGTCGACCGGGAATCAGGAGCATCCCGGTGAGGGCGGTTCGCGTGCTGGTCCTGGCCCGCGTGGGCGGGCACGTCGTGCTGCGGTGCGGTGGCCGACCTCCGGCCGGACAGCCCCAGCATGGACAGCAGCTCGCGGCAGTCGCCCACGTCGAGCGAGTGCTGCGCCACCGTGCGGGCGGCCTGGATCTGCTGCGTGGCGGCGGCCTTGTCGCCCGCGGCCCGCGCCTCGTTGAAGTTGATCTCCGCGCCCCGGTTGCGGGCGGGTCGGCCGGTCCACGTCACGCCGGCCCCCGTTCCGCGGAGGGCTGTGCCCGACGCTCGTGGCGGTCGGGCGGGGTGATCGGGGGAAGTGCTCCTGCGAACTGGTGATCCGGCGGCAAGCCGGTGCTCCCGTCCCCGGCCGGATTACCACCGGACCGGACTGGGTCGGGGGACCGCGACGGCTGGGTGCCGGCAACTGGTGTCCCAACCCGGCCGACTGTACCGCAGCGCGGGCGGTCCCGGCGCAGTACTGTCGGCGCATGTCGCGAGAATCCGGTGGTCCGGTGCTCGGTCCCACGCTGGCCGAGTGGCGCAAGGCCCGCGAGGAGACCGAGCAGCACCTGGCGGCCGGGGCGACACCGCCGGTCGACTCGGCGTGGGTGCAGCGGCTCGCCGACCTGCTGGCCACCGAGCGGTCGTGGCAGGACCAGTACACCGAGCTGGTCGCGCTCGGCAGCAGCGACGGCCGGTTCCCCTCGTCCAACCGCTGACGGCGGCGCGCGGGCCGGGGCGCGTCGACGTCACGCGGTCCCGGGGGTCTTGCGCGTGGTGACGTTCATCCGGTTCCACGTGTTCACCGTGAAGATCAGCGCGAGGAGCTGGGCGAGTTCCGGCTCGCCGAAGTGCTCGGCGGCCTCGGCCCAGACCTCGTCCGGGACGCCGTCGGGCAGGCGGGTCACGGACTCGGTCAGCGCGAGCGCCGCGCGTTCCCGCGCCGTGAACAGGCTGGACTCCTCCCAGGCGGCGAGCTGGTGCAGGCGCTCCTCCGCCTCACCGGCCTTGCGCGCGTCGCGCGCGTGGTAGTCGATGCAGTACGCGCACCGGTTGATCTGCGAGGCCCGGATCTGGACCAGCTCGACCAGCACCGGGTCGAGGCCCTGCCGGGCGGCGGCGTCGAGGGCGAGGACGGCCTTGAAGACCTTGGGGGCGGTGGCGGCGAAGTTCATGCGCTGGGGCACCTGGATCGTGGTCACGACCTGAGCCTATGGGCGGAAAGACCCAGGATATGGTGCATTCCCGTGTCAGGAACACGGGTCAATCCGGGCGTCGACCTCCACCTCGAGCTGACCGGCGGGGGGAGCCGCCGCGCGCAGCTCATGCGCGCCCTGCGCGAGGCGATCCGCTCGGGCCGGCTCGCGCCGGGCACGCGGCTGCCCCCGTACCGGGGTCTGGCGCCGGACCTGGGCATCGCGCCCAACACGGTCGCGGCGGCCTACGCGGAACTGGTCGAGGAGGGCTGGCTGACCTCCCGGCAGGGGTCGGGCACGCGGGTGGCGCGGCGCGTCACGCCGGTCGGCCCGGAGCGGGCGCGGGGGCCGTCGCCGCGACCGCGCGGGCGCGTCCGGCACGACCTGGCGCCCAGTTCGCCGGACGCCTCCGCGTTCCCCCGCTCGGCCTGGCTCGCCTCGGCCCGCCGGGCGCTGACGGCCGTGCCCCACGACGCCTTCGGGGTGCCCGACCCGCGCGGCAGGCCCGAACTCCGGCACGCGCTCGCGGAGTACCTGGCGCGCGCTCGCGGCGTGCGCGCCGAACCCGACCGGATCGTCGTCTGCTCGGGCTTCGCCCACGGGTTGCGGCTGCTCGCGCGGGTGCTCACCGGCCCGGTCGCGGTGGAGTCCTACGGGCTGGGCTTCCACCGGGACCTCCTGCGGGACCCGGGCACCGCGCCGCTCGGCATCGACGCGCACGGGGCGCGGGTGGACGAGCTGCCGGGCACCGGCGCGACGGCCGTGCTGCTCACCCCGGCGCACCAGTACCCGACCGGCGGCGCGCTGCACCCGGAGCGCCGGGCGGCGGTCGTCGACTGGGCCCGCGCCGAGCGGGGGCTGGTCCTGGAGGACGACTACGACGGCGAGTTCCGGTACGACCGGCAGCCGGTGGGCGCGGTCCAGGGGCTGGCGCCCGAGCGCGTGGTGTACCTGGGTTCGGCGAGCAAGAGCCTGTCCCCCGCGTTGCGGCTGGGCTGGATGGTGCTGCCCGGGTGGCTCGTCGACGACGTCCTGGCGGCCAAGGGCGCCCGGGAGACGTCGGTCGGCGTGGTCGACCAGCTCACGCTCTCCGACTTCCTGGCGCGCGGCTCCTACGACCGGCACCTGCGCCGGATGCGGCAGGTCTACCGGCGGCGGCGGGACCTGCTGACCCGGACGCTCGCGGAACGCGCGCCGCACGTCCGGGTCAGCGGGATCGCGGCCGGGCTGCACGCCGTGCTCGAACTCCCCGACGGCGCCGAGGAGCCCGCGCTGCGCGCCGCGCGCCGGGAGGGGCTGGCGCTCGACGGGCTGCGCGCCTACCGCCACCCCGACGCCGTCGTGCCGCCGAGGGACGGGCTGGTCATCGGGTACGGCACGCCGCCGGAGCACGCCTTCGCGTCCGCGTTGGACGCCCTGTGCCGGGTCCTGCCGCGTCAGGGCTGACGCCGGTGGCGTCGCGGGTGGACGGCGGCGCGGGAGATTTTTCCGGGGCGGTGTCCATTTGACCGGGTCCCGTTCGTAGTGGTGTCGTGCGGCGGTCCTGCCGCACGGGATCCAGAGGAGTCGGGACCTTGAAGTACCTGATGTTGATCATGGCCGGCGCCACCGACGGGAACGGCGGGGCGGCCGGGTGCACGGTCGAGGACTGGATGTCCTACGACAAGGAGGTGAAGGATGCGGGGATCTTCGTCTCCGGGGAGTCGCTGGCCGACCTGGTCACGGCCACCACGGTGCGGGTGGCCGCGGACGGCAGGCGGACCGTGACCGACGGGCCGTTCGCCGAGAGCCGGGAGCTGCTGGGCGGCTTCTACGTGATCGACGTGCCCGACCTGGACGCCGCGCTCGACTGGGCCGCCCGCTGCCCCGGCGCGCGGGACGGCGCGGTCGTGGTGCGGCCGGTCGCCGACTTCGGGGGCTGAGGGCGGTGGGCTCGCCGGCGGCGTCCGTGGAGGCGGTGTTCCGGGAGGAGCGCGGCCGGCTGCTGGCGGCCCTCGTCCGCCGGTTCGGCGACCTCGACCTGGCCGAGGAGGTCACCTCCGAGGCGATCGAGGCGGCGTTGGCGCGGTGGCCGGTCGACGGCGTCCCGCCCAAGCCCGGCGCGTGGCTGATGACCACGGCGCGCCGCCGGGCCGTCGACCGGCTGCGCCGCGACCAGGCGTTCGCGGCGCGGCTGGCCGTCCTCCAGGTGGAGGCGGACCGGGCGGGTCCCGTGCCCGCCGCGGAACCCGGCGGCGACCTGCCGGACGAGCGGCTGCAGCTGTTCTTCACCTGCGCCCACCCGGCGCTCGCGGCCGAGGACCGCGTCGCGCTCACCCTGCACTGCCTGGCCGGGTTGACCACGCCCGAGGTGGCGCGGGCCTTCCTGGTGCCGCCGGCGACGATGGCCAAGCGGATCACGCGCGCCAAGAAGAAGATCCGCGAAGCCCGCATCCCGTTCCGCGTGCCCGGCGCGGACGAGCTGCCCGAGCGGCTGCCCGGCGTGCTCCAGGTCGTGTACTCGACCTTCACCGAGGGGTACGCGGCCAGCTCCGGCCCGCACCTCCAGCGGCTCGACCTGGCCGAGGAGGCGATCCGGCTGGCCCGGATCCTGCGCCGGCTGCTGCCCGGTGAGCGGGAGGTGGCCGGGCTGCTCGGGCTGATGCTGCTGGTCCACGCCCGGCGCGCCGCCCGCACCGGTCCGGGCGGCGAGCTGGTGCTGCTGGAGGAGCAGGACCGCGGCCGCTGGGACCGCCCCCTGATCGAGGAGGGCCGCGCCCTGGTGACCGCGGCGCTGACCGGGGGTCCGGCGGGCCCGTACGGGGTGCAGGCCGCGATCGCCGCCCTGCACGACGAGGCCGACGACGTGGCCGCCACCGACTGGCCGCAGGTCGTGGCGCTCTACGACGTGCTGATGGCGCTCGCGCCGTCGCCGGTGGTGGCGCTGAACCGGGCCGTGGCCGTGGCGATGCGCGACGGCCCGGCGGCGGGCCTGGAGCTGCTCGACGGGCTGGCGGGCGAACCGCTGCTGCGCGGCCACCACCCCTACCCGGCCGCCCGTGCCGACCTGCTGCGCCGGCTCGGGAGGGACGACGAGGCCGCCGCGGCCTACCGCGAGGCGCTCGCCCTGGCCGGCACCGAGCCGGAACGCGCCCTCCTGCGCCACCGGCTGGACGCGGTCGAACGGCCCGACCCGTAGCCCACCCGCCGACGGCGCCCGGTGACCGGTGGGCGCCCGGTGACCGGTGGGCGCGCCCGGTGACCGGCGGGCGCGGGCGTCGAACGGACCGCGCCCGGATCTCTCCGACTGGTCGGGCGAGTGCCCCGTCGGCGCGAGAGTGGGACAGTGTTCGACGTGGACCACGACCGCGACCGCCAGCAGGACGAGATCGACGCCGAGGTGGCCGCCTCGGCGGAGGAGCTGCGGCGATCAGGCCGGGACCGGCGCGAGCACGACCAGGACCAGCGGGAGCACGAGCAGGACCAGCGGGAGCACGAGCAGGACCAGCGCCAGCGCGAGCAGGACCGGCGGGAGCACGACCTCGACCGCAGGCAGGCGGGCCAGGACGAGCGCGCCGACCGCCTCCGGCGCCAGGAGGGCGTCGCCGCCGACCGGTCGCGGCGGATGGACGAGCGGGAGGACGAGGTGGTCGCCCGCGAACGGGCCGCCGACCAGCGGGAGATCGACGCCGAACTCGGGTGAGCCCGCGGCCTCACCGGGTTCCCTCACCCGGCGCCCCGTGGTGCCTCGCACCGCGGCCACCGCGGGACGTCCGCGTCCGGACCCCGGTGCTCGACGACCACGGGTCCGCGCCGGTCCGGACCTCGCCCGCCAGGGGTCGGGCGATCAGCGCCGCCACCCGGGCCGGGTCCCCCGGGCGGGCGCGGCCGGACAACCGGCCCGTGACGGCACCGCCGCAATCCCGTCGGGCCACGTCCACTTCCACGCTCCCGTCCCAGCCGACCTCACGCCGGATCGAGAAGCCCGAGACGGGGTCGGGCGCGGGAAAGGCCCCTCGCGGTTCGCCGACCGCCGGGGTCGACAGCCCCAGCGCCTTCAGCAGGAGGGCCAGGTCCGCGTCGATGTCGCGGTGCTCGAACTCGAGGTACTGCTTGAACGCCAACTCCGAGATGTCGTCCGGCAGGCCGCGGGCGGTGAGCCGTGACGCGCGGCTCAGCAGCAGGGGGATGACCCGCTTGCCGCGGCGCGGCGCCGTGGCGACTTCGACGCGCACCCAGTCGTCCTCGTCGCGGGCCGCGCGATCGACGTTCTCCTCGAAGTGCTCCTGCCAGGTCCTGCCGATGACCACCAGCGCGGTGTCGCAGAGCTCGAGCGCCTCCGTGATCACCTCCGCGTAGCTCTCGCCCGGGGCGACGGACCGGCTGGCGCGGAAGACGTTCTCCCGTCCCACGACCTCGGACAGCTTCTCGTCGAGCGGCGGTCCTG
The DNA here is from genome assembly GCF_042732085.1 of Actinosynnema sp. NPDC059797. Lineage (NCBI taxonomy): Bacteria > Bacillati > Actinomycetota > Actinomycetes > Pseudonocardiales > Pseudonocardiaceae > Actinosynnema > Actinosynnema sp. NPDC059797. Next base: position 4,133 of record NZ_JBHWIE010000013.1, on the reverse strand, counting down.
CATCGGCAGCAGCGCGGCGGACAAGCGCGACACCGTTTCCCGCGCACCAGGACCGGAGTCCCACCTGTTGAGCGTCCTGGACAGCTGCCACAAGTCGTTCCGGATGGTCGCCGACCGGGCGGCCAGGGGCAGCGCGAGGACGTCACCCACGAGGCCGCACGCCCGGTCGATTTCGCGCGCGCCGGCCAACGCCAACGCTTGGTCGGCCGACGAACCGCTCAGTGGTGCCGTCATGGCGCGCAGTTCAGGCCGTTCTCCACCTTGCCGATGCACCCCTTGCTGAAGTAGATCAGCTCGCCGAGCCCGCGCGTCGACAGCCCCGCCGCGGTGCGCAGCCGCCGCAGCTCCGTGCCGAACACCAATGCCCGCGTGTGCTCACCGGTCATCGCCGCCCCCCTGAGACGGCAGCGACCCACCTGCGGAGGGACCCCACCTCGACGGCACAGCGTGCCGCACATCCGCCCGCACGACCAGCAGCACCGTTTCCCGTTTCCCCGACGCCGTCGGGGTCGCACGGCGATCAGCCCGGGCCTGCTCCACCGGATCGGGCACGTACCGTGGGTCCCAACGGTGCGCGAGTCGCTGCCCGCGCCCGGTCACGCCTTGTCGCGCACGACCCGCCGGTAGTCCTCGTCGTACATCGGGCCGAGGACCTTGCCGAACGGGCCGGTCACGGGCGCGGTGGCGGAACCCGGTCCGTGCTCGACCGGTTCGCGGTACGCCCTGGCGCCGAGGGACTCCAGGCGCTGGACGCTGCCGGCCAGGTCGTCCACCTCCCGGTAGGTGATCGGGCCGCCCTGCGCGGCGGACGTGTCCTGCGGCGCGAACCGGCTGTCGACGACGCCCAGCTCGTGCCCGACGTCGTCGACGCGGAACCCGACGTGGTCGCGGCCGTCCCGGTCCGGGCGCGCGAAGTGCGCGTCGACGCCCAGCACCCGCGCGTACCAGGGACGCGAGGCGGACACCTCGTCGGCGTAGTAGTCGATGGTGGCGAGACTTCGCAGCATGGGGGTTCCTTCCTCCGGTGGGCGCTTGGTCCGATCGTCCGCCCCGAAGCGCTCACCGGCCGATCGCTTCGGTCCGGCACCACGGACAACCATGCGCGCCGATCGCCTCGTGGCGGCCCTGCTGCTCCCGCAATCACGCCAACGTGTGACGGCGGCGGCCGTGGAGCGGCCACGCGGTCAAGGCGTGCGCCCGCACCACGCGCGAGTACCGGCACCCGGTCGCGGGACCGCTGACGCCGGCCACCGAGCGTGCCCGAACGTTCCGATACTTTCGTAAGTCGTAGAAGGTAGTTGAACCGGGCACGATCCACGTTCACCTGGCTCGTTGCGTCTCTATAGGTCACACATGGTTCTTGACTCACCACAATCCGCGCCTTACTTTACGAAAGCCCTACTTGATCGACCGAAAGTTTCGATCCTGATTTGCGCGCCCCCGACCCGGGCGGCCTCCCCCGCGAAAGCAGCCCGTACCGCCGCTCTCGCCGACCCCTTGGAGGAAGTGATGTCCAGAACTGCTGTCACCGCTGCCGGCAGGCCGGTGGCACGAGGAGGGCCGCGACGCGTCGCGGTGGTGACGGGCGCGGCCGCGCTGCTGGGCGCGATGGCCGTGGTGCTGCCGAACGTGGCCAGCGCCGGCACCACCCTCGCCGCGTCCGCCGCGGAGAGCGGTCGGTACTTCGGCACGGCGGTGGCCGCGAACAAGCTGGGCGACTCGACCTACGTCGGGATCCTGAACCGCGAGTTCGACATGGTCACCGCCGAGAACGAGATGAAGATCGACGCCCTGGAGCCGAACCAGGGCCAGTTCAACTACACCAACGCCGATCGCATCGTCAACCACGCCCGCCAGCAGGGCAAGAAGGTCCGCGGGCACACGCTGGCGTGGCACTCCCAGCAGCCCGGCTGGATGCAGAACATGAGCGGCACCGCCCTGCGCAACGCCATGCTCAACCACGTCACCCAGGTCGCCACCTACTACCGCGGCAAGATCCACTCCTGGGACGTGGTGAACGAGGCCTTCGCCGACGGCAGCTCCGGCGCCCGGCGCGACTCCAACCTCCAGCGCACCGGCAACGACTGGATCGAGGCGGCCTTCCGGGCGGCCCGGGCCGCCGACCCGAACGCCAAGCTCTGCTACAACGACTACAACACCGACAACTGGCAGCACGCCAAGACCCAGGCCGTCTACCGGATGGTCCAGGACTTCAAGCAGCGCGGCGTGCCCATCGACTGCGTCGGCTTCCAGGCCCACTTCAACAGCGGCAACCCCGTGCCGTCGAACTACCACACCACCCTGCAGAACTTCGCCGACCTCGGCGTGGACGTCCAGATCACCGAGTTGGACATCGAGGGCTCCGGCTCGTCGCAGGCCGAGCAGTACCAGGGCGTGACCCAGGCCTGCCTGGCCGTCACCCGCTGCAACGGCATCACCGTGTGGGGCATCCGCGACAGCGACTCCTGGCGCGCCTCCGGCACCCCGCTGCTGTTCGACGGCTCCGGCAACAAGAAGGCCGCCTACAACTCCGTCCTGGCCGCGCTGAACGCCGGGGGCTCGCCGGTCCCGACGACCACCACCACGACGCCGCCGAACACCTCGGACTGCCGCAACGGCTACGTGGCCCTGACCTACGACGACGGGCCCAACGCGAGCACCACGCCCCAGCTGCTCAACGCGCTGCGGTCGGCCGGCCTGCGGGCCACGTTCTTCAACCAGGGCAACCGGGTCCAGCAGAACCCGTCCCTCGCGAAGAGCCAGCGCGACGCCGGCATGTGGGTGGAGAACCACAGCTGGTCGCACCCGCACATGACGCAGCTCAGCCAGGCGCAGATGACCTCGGAGATCTCCCAGACCCAGCAGGCCATCCAGTCCGCCACGGGCGTCGCGCCCAAGCTGTTCCGCCCGCCGTACGGCGAGACCAACAGCACGCTGAAGGCGGTCGAGGCGCAGTTCGGCCTGACCGAGGTGCTGTGGAACGTCGACTCGCAGGACTGGAACGGCGCGAGCACCGCCCAGATCGTGCAGGCCGCGTCCACGCTCCAGAACGGCGGCGTGATCCTGATGCACGACGGCTACCAGACGACGCTCAACGCCGTCCCGCAGATCGCGGCCAACCTGCAGGGCCGGGGCCTGTGCGCCGGCATGATCTCCCCGTCGACCGGTCGGGCCGTCGCGCCGACCGACACCCCGCCCGGCGGCGGCCCCACGACCACCACGACGCCCCAGCAGCCGGGCGGCGGGTCGTGCACCGCGACGTACCGGACGACCCAGCAGTGGGGCGACAGGTTCAACGGCGAGGTGACCGTCCGGGCCGGCGCGTCGGCGATCAGCAGCTGGACCGCCACCGTCACCGTGAACGCGCCGCAGCGGGTGTCGGCCACGTGGAACGGCACGCCGAGCTGGGACTCCAGCGGCAACGTGATGACCATGAAGCCCAACGGCAACGGCAGCCTGGCCGCCGGGGCGAGCACGACGTTCGGCTTCACCGTGATGACCAACGGCCAGTGGGCGGCCCCGACCGTCACCTGCAGCACGCCGTGACACCTGTCGGGTGAGTCGCTCCACCTGACGTGCTTCACCTGATGTCGCTTCACCTGATGTGACACCGAACGGCCCCGGCTCTCACCTGGAGGTGGAAGCCGGGGCCGTTCGGTGTTCGCGGTGGTTGCCGATCGTGGTCAGCTCGCGGCGCAGGTGGGCGACAGGCCCGCGGCGGAGCCGGTGCCCTGGAAGCCGAACTCGGTGGACTGGCCGGCGGCGACGTTGCCGTTGTAGCTGACGTTGCGCCACTGGACGGTGCCGGTGGTGCCGGAGCGGTTGGCGTTCCAGGAGTTGGTGACCGCGGCGCCGGAGGGCAGCGCGGTGGTCACGGTCCAACCGCTGATCGCGGAGGAGCCGGCGGTGACGCGGATGGTGGCGACGAAGCCGCCGTTCCAGGAGTTGATCGAGGCCGTCGCGGTGCAGCCGCCCGGCGTGCCGCCGCCCGTGGTCGTGGTGGTGGTCGTCGTGCTCGTCGGGTCGATGCCGCCGTTGAGGGCGTCGAGCGTGGCGTTGTAGGCGGCCTTCTTGTTGCCGGAGCCGTCGAACAGCAGCGGGGTGCCCGAGGCGCGCCAGGAGTCGGTGTCGCG